>NZ_CATKQM010000029.1:0-61563 GCF_949768225.1 Pseudomonas sp. IT-P44
GCCCGCAAGGACATCACTGAAACATCTGGCAAACTGGTGCTTAGTATATCGGCCAGGTCCAACAACCGTCGGACCTTGCGCACATTTGTGGCTAAAAGTTACTCCAATGCTTTCCAGATATCCGTCGCGTACTCGCGAATGGTCCGGTCGGAGGAGAACCAGCCCATCCGGGACGTGTTCAACACCGCCGAACGCCACCACTCGTTCGAGTCGTGCCAATGGGCTTCAACACGCATCTGCGCGTCCCAGTAGGAATCGAAATCGGCGCAGACCAGGAAGCGGTCGTAGTCGATCAGCGAGTCAATCAAGCCGGTGTAACGGGATGGATCATCCGGCGAGAACACCCCGCCACGAATCGCTTGCAGCACGTCATTCAGCCGATGGGACGCGGCAATATCCGGCGTCGCATTGAACTCATGATTCTGTTTGCGCGCTTCAACCTGCTGCGCGCTGAGGCCGAAGATGAACATGTGCTCGGCGCCGATGCGCTCGCACATTTCCACGTTGGCACCGTCCAGCGTGCCAATCGTCAGCGCGCCGTTGAGGCCGAACTTCATGTTACTGGTGCCCGACGCCTCAAAGCCTGCGGTGGAAATCTGCTCGGACAAATCCGCCGCCGGAATGATGCTCTCCGCCAGGCTGACGTTGTAGTTAGGCAGGAACACCACTTTAAGCAAGCCGCGCACGGTCGGGTCGTTGTTCACCACCCGGGCGATGTCGTTGGTCAGTTTGATGATCAGCTTGGCCTGGTGATAACTGGCGGCGGCCTTGCCGGCGAAGATTTTCACTCGCGGCACCCAGTCGATTTCCGGCTCGGCGCGAATCGCCTGATACAGCGCGACGGTGTGCAGCAAGTTGAGCAACTGACGTTTGTATTCGTGGATCCGTTTGACCTGCACGTCGAACATCGCCGCCGGGTTGACCGCAACCCCAAGGCGCTCGTGAATGATGTACGCCAGCGCTTTTTTGCTGTGCAGGCGCTGTTCGGCGAAGGCCTTGCGGAACGCGGCTTTTTCCGCGAACGGCTCCAGATCGAGCAAGCGCTCTTCCGGGTTATCCAACAGATCAGGGCCGAGGGCATCGACCAACATCGAGGTCAATTCCGAGTTGGCCTGATACAGCCAGCGGCGGAAAGTAATGCCGTTGGTCTTGTTGTTGATCCGCTCCGGGTAGAGCTTGTGCAGTTCCGAGAACACGGTTTTGCGCATCAGTTGGGTGTGCAGCCCGGACACGCCGTTGACGCTGTGGGAGCCAAGGAACGCCAGGTTGCCCATGCGCACACGGCGACCGTTGTCCTCTTCGATCAGCGATACCGCGCGCAGCACGTCAAAATCATGGATGCCTTTGGCGCGCAGCGAGTCGATGTGCTGGGCGTTGATCAGGTAAATGATCTGCATGTGCCTTGGCAGCATCCGCTCCATCAAACCGACCGGCCAGGTTTCCAGCGCTTCCGGCAACAGCGTGTGGTTGGTGTACGAAAGCGTGTCGACGGTGACCTGCCACGCGGCGTCCCACGCCACGTCGTAGACATCGACCAATTGGCGCATCAGCTCGGCCACGGCAATGGACGGGTGAGTGTCGTTGAGCTGGATTGCCGCGTGGTCGCCCAGGGTCAGCACCGAGGTGTGCATGTTGCGATGACGGCGCAGCAAATCCTGGAGAGATGCCGCGACAAAGAAGTATTCCTGGCGCAGGCGCAGTTCCTGGCCGGCCTCGGTGCTGTCCGCCGGGTACAGCACGCGGGAGATACTTTCCGCCCGCGCCACTTCAGCGACCGCGCCGAGGTGGTCGCCGGCGTTGAAGCGCTCAAGGTGCAAATCTTCCATCGCGCGGGCACGCCACAGGCGCAGCGTGTTGACGCTCGCCCCGCGCCAGCCGACTACCGGGGTGTCATAAGCAATGGCGCGCACGGTTTCCGCCGGGGACCAGACTTGCTTGGACTTGCCGTTTGAGTCGGTCACGGTTTCGACGCTGCCGCCGAAGCCGATCGGGTAAACCACTTCCGGCCGTTCGAATTCCCACGGGTTGCCGAAATCCAGCCAGTGTTCGGTCTGTTCCTGCTGCCAGCCATCGACAATCGCCTGGCGGAACAAGCCGTGTTCGTAACGGATGCCATAACCGTGGCCGGCGATGCCGAGGGTCGACATGCTTTCCATGAAGCACGCCGCCAGACGACCGAGGCCGCCGTTGCCCAAGGCTGCGTCGGGCTCCAGCAGGCGGATGCGTTCGAGGTCGACGCCGAGCTCGGTCAGCGCTTCGCGGGCGACGTCGAGCAGGCCGAGGTTGCTCAAACTGTCGTAGAGCAGCCGGCCGATGAGAAATTCCAGGGAGAGGTAATAAACCCGCTTCTGACCTTTGCGGTAGATCTGCCGGGTGTGGTCCATCCAGTGCTCGACCATGTGATCGCGCGCCGCCAACGCAATGGCTTCGAACCAGTCGTGGTCGAAGGCGTGATCCGGGTCTTTACCCACCGCGTAGGTGAGTTTGGTCAAGACGGCGTCGCGGAATGCGGCCACCTCTGCTTCGCGAACAAGTGGTTCTTGAGTCATCGATAAGACCTCGAGCGAGCTTTGAGTTGTCTGAGCCTAGACGGTCTGACAGGCGGTAGAGGCTCTGGTTCGGCAGTTTTTCCTGTTAGTGCGAGATAGGTCGGCATTACCTTGTCGTGTACCTGAATCAATGCAGGGGCCGTGCCGGAATTCACGTGTTGTTGACCGCAGTTAAAAAAATCTGGCGAAAGGTTGTTCAAAAATCCACCAGTCCCGGTATGATCGCGCGCCCTGATGCACACGCTGGTAACAACCGATGATGAAGCCCAACCTGATCGCCGCCGCAGAGATCGATCGTCTCGATACCTGGGCCAAATACTCTGCGCCGATGTGCGGTTCCTGCATATCCAGCTGCTGCACCCTGCCGGTCGAGGTCAAGATCAAGGATCTGATCCGCATCGGCATCGTCGACGAGTTCGAGCGCGGCGAACCGGCGAAGAACATCGCCAAGCGTTTGCAGAAGGAAGGGATCGTCGAGCGTTACAGCCAGAAGACCGAGATCTTCACCCTCCAGCGCATGAGCAACAACGATTGCCTGTACCTGGATCGTAAGAGCCGTCTGTGCACTATTTATGAAAAGCGCCCGGATACTTGCCGCAACCACCCGAAGATCGGGCCGCGACCGGGGTATTGCGCTTACAAGCCGAAGGAAGTGGCGCGCGAGACCAGCAGCAGCCGTCGGCCCCTCGAGAAATTCTGATCCGGAATATGGGCGCCTGAACGGGCGCCTTCGCGGGCAAGCCTCGCTCCTACAAGGGCAGCGCATAACCTGTAGGAGCGAGCGATGCGGCGATCCGACTTGCCCGCGAAGGGGCCGGTGAAAACACCACACAAATCGCAGACAAACAAAAACGCCCCCGGCCTTTCGACCGGGGGCGTTTTCATTCAGCCTGAACTAAAACTCAGTTCTTGGCTTTCTTGGCAGCGCGGGTACGCTCGCCTTCGTCCAGGATCTTCTTGCGAAGACGGATGGACTTAGGCGTAACTTCACACAGCTCGTCGTCCTGGATGAATTCCAGGGCCTGTTCCAGGGTGAAGCGAACAGGTGGAACCAGAGCGATGGTTTCGTCTTTACCCGAAGCACGCATGTTGTCGAGCTTCTTACCTTTGGTTGGGTTGACGCCCATGTCGTTATCACGGCTGTTCAGACCAACGATCTGACCGTTGTAGATTTCCTGACCGTGTTCAACGAACAGCTTGCCACGTGCCTGCAGGGTTTCCAGGGAGTAGGTCAGAGCCTTGCCGGTTTCTACCGATACCAGAACACCGTTCTGACGACCGGACATGTCGCCGGACTTCATGGTGTCGTAGCGATCGAAGATCGAGGTCAGGATGCCAGCACCGTTGGTCAGGGTCAGGAACTGGTTACGGAAACCGATCAGACCACGAGCAGGGATGTTGTATTCCAGACGCACACGGCCTTTGCCATCCGGCACCATGTTGGTCAGGTCGCCCTTACGCAGACCCATCTCTTCCATGACCTTGCCCTGGGATTCTTCAGGGGTGTCGATGGTGACGTTTTCAAACGGTTCCTGCTTCACGCCGTCAACCTGACGGATGATCACTTCAGGACGACCAACGCCCATTTCGAAGCCTTCGCGACGCATGGTTTCGATCAGTACCGAGAGGTGCAGCTCACCACGGCCGGAAACCTTGAACTTGTCAGCCGAGTCGCCTTCTTCAACGCGCAGAGCAACGTTGTACAGCAGCTCTTTGTCCAGACGTTCCTTGATGTTACGGGAAGTCACGAACTTGCCTTCTTTACCGCAGAAAGGCGAGTCGTTCACCTGGAAGGTCATGGAAACGGTTGGCTCGTCAACGGTCAGAGGCTTCATCGCCTCGACGTTGTCCGGCTGGCACAGGGTGTCGGAGATGAACAGCGAGTCCATACCGCTCACGCACACGATGTCACCGGCAAACGCTTCTTCAACGTCGATACGGTGCAGACCGTGGTGACCCATCAGCTTCAGGATACGGCCGTTGCGTTTCTTGCCGTCGGCGCCGATGGCGACAACCGGAGTGTTCGGCTTGACGCTACCACGAGCGATACGGCCAACACCGATAACACCCAGGAAGCTGTTGTAGTCCAGTGCCGAGATTTGCATCTGGAACGGGCCTTCACGGTCAACTTTCGGCGCAGGTACGTTGTCGACGATCGACTGGTACAGCGGGGTCATGTCTTCAGCCATGTCGGTGTGGTCCAGACCGGCAATGCCGTTCAGGGCCGAGGCGTAGACGACTTTGAAGTCCAGCTGTTCTTCGGTGGCACCCAGGTTGTCGAACAGGTCGAAGATCTGGTCCAGAACCCAGTCCGGACGCGCGCCTGGACGGTCAACCTTGTTGATGCACACGATCGGACGCAGGCCGGCTTCGAAAGCCTTCTTGGTCACGAAACGGGTTTGCGGCATAGGGCCGTCTTGAGCGTCAACCAGCAGCAGAACGGAGTCAACCATCGACATTACGCGTTCAACTTCGCCGCCGAAGTCGGCGTGGCCCGGGGTGTCCACGATGTTGATGTGGTAGCCGTTCCAGTTGATGGCGGTGTTTTTCGCCAGAATGGTAATACCGCGCTCTTTTTCCTGGTCGTTGGAGTCCATCACGCGCTCGTCGTTGAGCTCGTTGCGCTCCAGAGTGCCGGATTGACGCAGGAGTTTGTCTACCAGGGTGGTTTTACCATGGTCAACGTGAGCAATGATGGCGATGTTGCGTAGATTTTCGATCACTTGTGTATCTCGATCAGAGGATTCGGTGTGCTGACAAGTCTTGGCAGCGATTAACAGTAGAGTCAGGCCTTGCCGTTACAGCTTGACGGCAGAGTCGGGGGGCCGATGACGCAGGCCACAGGCAAACAGCCCCGGGCTCTTAGCTCGGTCGATAAACGCGCACATTGGCATGCCCCTCACTGAGCAAATGGTGGGCATGCAGGCGACTCATCACGCCTTTGTCGCAATACAGCAGGTACTGGCGAGTAGGGTCCAGTTCCTTGAAACGAGCGTTCAATGCATAAAACGGCATCGTCTGTACCTCAATGCCACCGAGTTCCAGCGGCTCGTCTTCAGCGGCATCCGGGTGACGGATGTCGATGATGATCTGGCCCGCCAGTGCTTCGCTGACTTCTTCGATTTGCAAATCCTGGCCCAATTCGTCGATCACGCGATCGATCGGCACCAGTTTGGCGTTCTCGAGCGCACGCTCAAGGACTGCCATGTCGAATTCTTTCTCTTCATGCTCCACCCGGTGGCGCTTGGCAGCCGTCTTCGGGTTGACTGAAATGACCCCGCAATACTCCGGCATGTGCCGGGCGAAATCGGCGGTACCGATTTCGTTGGCCAGATCGATGATGTCCTGCTTGTGACTGGCGATCAGCGGGCGCAGCACCAGCTTCTCGGTCACGCAGTCGATCACGTTCAGATTCGGCAATGTCTGGCTCGACACCTGGGAGATCGCCTCCCCGGTCACCAGCGCTTCGATTTGCAGTCGATCGGCAATTTGGGTCGCAGCGCGCAACATCATACGCTTCAATACTACGCCCATATGACTGTTATCGACTTTACCGAGAATTTCTCCCAGTACTTCCTCGAACGGCACACTGACAAATAACACGCGTTGGGAGCTTCCGTACTTCTTCCAGATGAAGTGCGCGACTTCCATCACGCCCAGCTCGTGAGCCCTTCCGCCCAGATTGAAGAAGCAGAAGTGGGCCATCAGGCCGCGACGCATGATCTGGTAGGCCGCCACAGTGGAGTCGAAGCCGCCGGACATCAGCACAAGCGTCTGCTCCAGTGCACCCAGCGGATAACCGCCGATGCCGTTGTGCTGACTGTGGATCACGAACAACCGTTGGTCGCGAACTTCGATTCGGACTTCGATTTCAGGCTTTTTCAGGTCGATCCCGGCGGCACCGCACTGGCGGCGCAACTGGCTGCCGACGTATTTCTCAATATCTATCGAGCTGAATGGGTGCTTGCCGGCGCGTTTGCAACGCACCGAGAAAATCTTGCCGGCCAGTGCATCACCGTAGTGCTGCTTGCATTTTTCAACGATGTCGTCGAAATCACCCAGCGGGTACTCATCGATTTGCAGGAAGTGCGCGACGCCCGGCATGCAGCTCAGACGCTCGCCCATCTCCTTCAGAGCCTTGGGATCGCTGACGCGGGTTTCCAGCTCGAGGTTGTCCCACACACCGTTCACCACCACGGCCGGATCCAGATCGCGGAGCACGGCACGGATGTTCTTGGCCAACTGGCGGATGAAACGCATCCGTACCGGGCGGCTCTTGATGGTGATCTCTGGGAAGACTTTTACGATTAATTTCATGGAAACAGCGCGCGCGAGGCCTGCCGAAAAAGGGGGGCGCGGATTATAGCGGAAATTGCTCAAGGTTTAACCAGTTAATGTGCAGAAGGTTTTGCACGCACCAAAACAGGTCATTTATTGATTTTAGCGCCACATTGTAGGGCGGGATTTTCCCCATTAATGCGCTTTACACCTTTATAAGCGTGATATTGGGGCAAAAAACCCATGGTGGGGCACTGGCATGCAATTTGCTCCCTTGTGAGGCAGGTTGCCTTGGCAGAGTATTCGCGCCGGCATCACCCACATTCTAAGGGCATCCACTACTAAGCCCGAAGCCACCCGGAGGACACTATGTCGAAGTCGGTTCAACTCATCAAAGATCATGACGTCAAGTGGATTGATCTGCGCTTCACGGACACCAAAGGCACCCAGCACCACGTGACCATGCCGGCTCGCGACGCGCTGGATGAAGACTTCTTCGAAGTCGGCAAGATGTTCGACGGTTCCTCCATCGCTGGCTGGAAAGGCATCGAAGCCTCCGACATGATCCTGCTGCCGGACGACAGCACTGCCGTACTGGACCCGTTCACCGAAGAGCCGACCCTGATCCTGGTCTGCGACATCATCGAACCTTCGAGCATGCAAGGCTACGATCGCGACCCACGTGCGATCGCCAAGCGCGCAGAGGAATACCTCAAATCCACCGCCATCGGCGACACTGTGTATGCCGGTCCGGAGCCAGAGTTCTTCATCTTCGACCAAGTGAAGTTCAAGTCCGACATCTCCGGTTCCATGTTCAAGATCTACTCTGAACAAGGCTCGTGGATGTCCGACCAGGACGTGGAAGGCGGCAACCGTGGCCACCGTCCAGGCGTCAAAGGCGGTTACTTCCCGGTTCCACCGTTCGACCACGACCACGAAATCCGTACCTCCATGTGCAACGCACTGGAAGAAATGGGCCTGACCGTCGAAGTTCACCACCACGAAGTGGCAACTGCCGGCCAGAACGAAATCGGCGTCAAGTTCAACACCCTGGTGAAGAAAGCCGACGAAACCCAAACCCTGAAGTACGTCGTGCACAACGTGGCCGATGCCTACGGCCGCACCGCTACCTTCATGCCTAAGCCTCTGTACGGCGACAACGGCTCGGGCATGCACGTGCACATGTCCATCTGGAAAGACGGCAAGAACACCTTCGCAGGTGAAGGCTATGCCGGCCTGTCCGATACCGCTCTGTACTTCATCGGCGGCATCATCAAGCACGGTAAGGCCCTGAACGGCTTCACCAACCCGGCGACCAACTCCTACAAGCGTCTGGTTCCAGGCTTCGAAGCTCCAGTGATGCTGGCCTACTCGGCCCGTAACCGCTCCGCTTCGATCCGTATTCCTTACGTGTCGAGCCCGAAAGGCCGCCGTATCGAAGCACGCTTCCCGGATCCAGCTGCCAACCCGTACCTGTGCTTCGCAGCACTGATGATGGCTGGCCTGGACGGTATCCAGAACAAGATCCACCCTGGCGATGCAGCTGACAAAAACCTGTACGACCTGCCGCCTGAAGAGGCGAAAGAGATCCCACAAGTTTGCGGCAGCCTGAAAGAAGCCCTGGAAGAGCTGGACAAAGGTCGTGCGTTCCTGACCAAAGGCGGCGTGTTCTCCGATGACTTCATCGACGCTTACATCGCTCTGAAAAGCGAAGAAGAAATCAAGGTACGCACCTTCGTACACCCACTGGAATACGAGCTGTACTACAGCTGCTGATCCGGTAGCGCCTGCGCAAGCGGCGTGACAAAAAGAGGCCTCCTTCGGGAGGCCTTTTTTGTGCCCGCGATTCCGCGGATGACCCCGCTTTTCTGTGGGAGCGAGCCTGCTCGCGAAGGGGTCGTCACATCCAACATTGATTTTGAATGACGCACCGCTTTCGCGAGCAGGCTCGCTCCCACAGGGACTTGCGCAGCCTGATGTATTGCAGGAAATCATGCCCGAATGTTTACAGCTTGGGCCAACCGCCGCCACTGACCTATGCTGCAACCCAACGCGTTCGTTTCTGGTCGATTTTATGGGTCGTGGTTTTCTGTTCATCCTGCTGTTGATCGCCCTGCCCGCCGCCGCGCAGATTTATAAGTACACCGACGCCGCCGGCAACACCGCCTACAGCAATCAACCACCCGACGGTGTGAAGGCTCAGCCGGTCGAACTGCCGCCGCTCAACAGCGTCGAGCGCCAAGCGCCTCCCACCCCACCCGCACAAGCCACCAGCGGCGAACAACCTCGCAGCGCCTACAAGGTGCTGGAGCTGACCAACCTGCCCACCACCGAAGCGCTGCGAGCCAACAACGGTACCTTCACCGTCAACGTGTTGATCAAACCGCGCTTGCAAGGCCCGCATCTTTTCAGGCTGCTGCTGGACGACCAGCCTTACGGCCAGCCGAGCAACGTGCCGATCCTGCAACTGGTCAACATTGATCGCGGCACTCACAGCCTCGCGGTGCAGGTGATCAACGGGGAAGATATCGTGCAGCAGAGTCCGACCGTAACCTTCACGGTTCAGCGGGTGCACAAGCCGTGAGGTTATGGCTGCTGGCCGCCTGCCTGATCGCGTTGTCCGCATCGGCCGAAGTCTTCACTTACATCGACGCACAGGGCAATCGGGTCTTCACCGACCAGCCTGGCTCCGGCAACGCCAGACGCGTACCGCTGGCGACGAGCAACCGCATGTCCGCCAACCCGACCGGCGCAGCGCCGGTGATTGCCGAGAAGCGGACCGAAACCAAACCCCTGTTCCGCTACGACATGCTGCGAGTGCTGGTGCCCGAGCCCGACGCCACAATCCGCAGCAGCGCCGGCGAGCTGATCGTCAGCATCACCAGCGAGCCCGGCCTGCAACGAGGCCATCGCTACCGCTTGTTGCTGGACGGGCAGCCCACCGCTGAACCGGGTCCGAGCCCGGTGTTCGCCTTGAGCAACATCGATCGCGGCAGCCACAACCTGTCCGTGGAAATCCTCGACGAACACGGCCGCATCGTCGAGCGCACCGCCAATCAACCGTTCCATATGCTGCGCATTTCCTTGGCACAAAAACGCCAGGTCAAACCCTGCGCGCTGACCGACTACGGCCAACGACCGGAATGTCCGCTCAAGGACAAACCCATCGAGCCAAAAAATCCCTTCCTGCGTTTCTTCTAACCTCGTTCAGCTTTGCGCACTATATTGGTGCGATAGGTTGCACCGTACCCAAATATCAACCCATTTTGGTTCGAAAGTACCCGCAAAAGCTGGCAGAACGCCACGCAAACGAGCGTCAAACGCCCGTTTCAGGCCTTTGACGCTTCTTTTCGGAGCCTTGGTTTGGTTTTTGCATTTTCCTCATATCGGCGCGTTATTCACGCGCATGCCCTGCTCCAAAAGAGGTCCTGATGACCATTAGCGACGCACTGCATCGATTGCTGCTCGACAACCTGACCACCGCCACCATCCTGCTCGACGCCGAACTGCGCCTCGAGTACATGAACCCGGCGGCGGAGATGCTGCTGGCCATCAGCGGCCAGCGCAGCCATGGGCAGTTCATCAGTGAGTTGTTCACCGAATCCACCGAAGCCCTGAATTCCCTGCGCCAGGCAGTCGAGCAGGCGCATCCGTTCACCAAACGCGAAGCGATGCTCACCGCCCTGACCGGCCAGACGCTGACCGTCGATTACGCGGTCACACCGATCCTGGCCAACGGCGCCACCATGCTGCTGCTGGAAGTCCACCCGCGTGACCGCTTGCTGCGAATCACCAAGGAAGAGGCGCAGCTGTCGAAGCAGGAAACCAGCAAGATGCTGGTGCGCGGCCTCGCTCACGAGATCAAGAATCCGCTCGGCGGGATTCGCGGTGCGGCCCAGCTGCTCGCCCGCGAACTGCCGGAAGAAAGCCTGCGCGACTACACCAACGTCATCATTGAAGAAGCCGACCGCCTGCGAAACCTGGTCGATCGCATGCTCGGCTCCAACAAGCTGCCATCGCTGGCCATGTGCAACGTCCACGAAGTGCTGGAGCGCGTCTGCCACTTGGTCGAGGCCGAAAGCCAGGGCTGCATCACATTGGTGCGCGATTACGACCCAAGCATTCCCGACGTGTTGATCGACCGCGAACAGATGATTCAGGCCGTCCTGAATATCGTGCGCAACGCAATGCAGGCCATCAGCAGCCAGAACGAGCTGCGCCTGGGCCGCATCAGCCTGCGCACCCGCGCCATGCGCCAGTTCACCATCGGCCACGTGCGCCATCGCCTGGTGACCAAGATCGAAATCATCGACAACGGCCCCGGCATTCCTGCGGAACTTCAGGAAACCATCTTCTTTCCCATGGTCAGCGGGCGCCCGGACGGTACCGGGCTCGGCCTGGCCATTACCCAGAACATCATCAGCCAGCACCAGGGCCTGATCGAATGTGACAGCCATCCAGGCCACACCACCTTCTCGATCTTTCTGCCACTGGAACAAGGAGCCACATCGACATGAGCCGTAGTGAAACCGTGTGGATCGTCGATGACGACCGTTCTATCCGTTGGGTCCTGGAAAAAGCCTTGCAGCAGGAAGGCATGACCACGCAAAGCTTCGACAGCGCCGATGGCGTGATGAGCCGCCTGGCGCGCCAGCAGCCGGACGTGATCATCTCCGACATTCGCATGCCGGGTGCCAGCGGTCTGGACCTTCTGGCGCGGATTCGCGAGCAACACCCACGGCTGCCAGTGATCATCATGACTGCGCACTCCGATCTGGACAGCGCTGTCGCGTCCTATCAGGGCGGCGCGTTCGAATACCTGCCCAAGCCGTTCGATGTCGACGAAGCGGTGTCCCTGGTCAAGCGCGCCAACCAGCACGCCCAGGAACAGCAAGGCCTGGAAGTCCCGGTCGCCCTGACCCGCACCCCGGAAATCATCGGCGAAGCGCCGGCGATGCAGGAAGTGTTTCGCGCCATCGGGCGCTTGAGCCACTCCAACATTACCGTGCTGATCAACGGTGAATCGGGTACGGGTAAAGAGCTGGTCGCCCATGCCCTGCACCGTCACAGTCCACGGGCGGCTTCGCCATTCATTGCGCTGAACATGGCGGCCATCCCGAAAGACCTGATGGAATCCGAGCTGTTCGGCCATGAAAAAGGCGCGTTCACCGGTGCGGCCAACCTGCGTCGCGGACGATTCGAACAGGCGGATGGCGGCACGCTGTTCCTTGATGAAATCGGCGACATGCCGGCGGACACGCAGACCCGTTTGCTGCGCGTGCTGGCAGACGGCGAGTTCTACCGCGTCGGCGGCCACGTGCCGGTCAAAGTCGACGTGCGGATCATCGCCGCGACTCACCAGAATCTGGAAACCCTGGTGCACGCCGGGAAATTCCGTGAAGACTTGTTCCACCGCCTCAACGTGATCCGCATTCATATTCCACGCCTGTCGGACCGTCGCGAAGACATCCCGACCCTCGCCAAGCACTTCCTCAGCCGCGCCGCGCAAGAACTGGCGGTCGAGCCGAAGCTGTTGAAAAGCGAAACCGAGGAATACCTGAAGAACCTGCCGTGGGGCGGCAACGTTCGTCAGCTGGAGAACACCTGCCGCTGGATCACGGTGATGGCTTCGGGTCGCGAAGTGCACATCAGCGACCTGCCGCCAGAGCTGCTGAGCCTGCCACAGGATTCGGCGCCGGTGACCAACTGGGAGCAAGCGCTGCGCCAGTGGGCCGATCAGGCGTTGGCGCGTGGTCAGTCGAGCCTGCTCGACAGCGCGGTGCCGGCGTTTGAGCGGATCATGATTGAAACCGCGCTCAAGCACACTGCTGGCCGTCGTCGTGATGCAGCGGTTTTGCTGGGTTGGGGGCGTAATACCCTGACGCGCAAGATCAAGGAATTGGGGATGAAGGTGGATGGTGGGGATGATGATGAAGGGGAAGAGGGTTAATTAGCCTTTAGATCATCATCGTTGCATAGATCCATTCGCGGGCAAGCCTCGCTCCTACAGATTCGTAAAAATCCTGTAGGAGCGAGGCTTGCCCGCGAAGCTTTTGGGGTCAACATGCACCGACTGAATGCAGAGTGAACCGCAATCGCGCACACCAACCGATCCAAAACCCCACCTGCGTTCACAATCGAACCCCTGGCGAAAAAACACGAAAGCCCCGTATTACGGGGCTTTTGGCGTTTCAGAGCGCGTGATTGTTTCAAGCTGTTAAAACCTGGCACGCCCCCTGCAATAGTCCATTCAGTGATTCAGTTCACTACCCGGTTTCGGGGACCTTGGTACAGGCAGGCCGGGGATTCCCCTCTTTACATCGGGCTCACACCGCACTTGCGACGAGCCCAAACAGTTTTGGGGCCCTTGATACAGGCAGGTCAGGGGTTCCTTCTTTACACCGGGCTCACGCAATGCGCGAGCCCTCCCGTTTTGGGAACCTTGGTACAGGCAGGCCGGGGATTCCCTCTTTTATTGCTCCCGGAGATGGATCTCCAGCCGCCAGCGGTCATCGACCTCGCTACCGGCCCACTCGCCCTGCAGTGGCCGGGCCGCCACCACCGACAGCAACAACCCCCCATCACTCAAACGCACCCGCCAGTTCACGTTCTTGTCGTTGAGCTTGAGCTGACCTTTCTGCGTCTTGCCCTCCGCCTCGAACAGCAACGCCAGGCTGCCGTCGATAAACTCGCCGTGGGACTTGGGTTCGTTGTTGAACCACACCACCAGGCCGTCGTTCGTCACCTCGATCTGCTGCAATTCACTGGGGTTGGGCGTGGTCAGGCGACCGATCATCAGCCCCACCATTACCCCGACAATCGCCAGCGAACCCATCACGCGCGGGAATAGTTTCGAACGGGGATCCGCTTGCGGCGTAGAATGCCCGTCATCTTTACCTTCGGAGCCGTGCATGTTTCACGTCATCCTTTTTCAACCAGAAATTCCGCCGAATACCGGCAACGTTATCAGGCTGTGCGCCAACAGTGGCTGCCACCTGCATTTGATCGAACCGCTGGGCTTCGAGATGGACGACAAGCGCCTGCGCCGGGCCGGCCTCGATTACCACGAGTATGCCACCCTGCAACGCCATGCGGACCTCGCCAGTTGCCTGGAGAGCCTTGGTCATCCAAGGGTGTTCGCGTTTACCACCAAGGGTTCGCGGCCGTTCCATGACGCGAGCTTCGCCGAGGGCGATGCCTTTCTGTTCGGCCCGGAAAGCCGAGGCTTGCCGGCAGAAGTGCTGGATGCCCTGCCCGGCGAACAACGTCTGCGTTTACCGATGCGCGAAGGCTGTCGCAGCCTGAACCTGTCGAACACTGTGGCGGTTGCCGTCTACGAAGCGTGGCGGCAGAACGACTTCAAATAACACCCCATAACAAATGTGGGAGCGGGCTTGCTCGCGAAGGGGCCATAACATTCAACATCATCGTTGACTGTTACAGCGCTTTCGCGAGCAAGCCCGCTCCCACATTGGACTTTCTACGACGCTCAGACCGTTTACTGAACGGTTGGAGTCTCGCCAGCCGCCTGCATGCGTTGCAGTTCTTGTGCGTACAGCGCGTCGAAGTTCACCGGGGCCAGCATCAGGGCCGGGAACGAACCACGGGTCACCAGGCTGTCCAGGGTTTCGCGAGCGTACGGGAACAGGATGTTCGGGCAGAACGCGCCGAGGGTGTGGCTCATCGAAGCGTCGTCCAGGTTCTTGATCAGGAAGATCCCGGCCTGTTGCACTTCAGCGATGAACGCTACTTCTTCACCGTTTTTCACGGTCACGGACAGGGTCAGCACGACTTCGTGGAAGTCGCCTTCCAGTGCCTTCTGGCGGGTGTTCAGATCCAGACCGACGCTTGGTTCCCACTGCTGGCGGAAGATCGCCGGGCTTTTCGGGGCTTCGAACGACAAGTCACGTACGTAGATGCGCTGCAAGGAGAATTGCGGTGCGGTTTCTTCTTCGCTAGCTGCAGTGTTCTGTTGGTCAGTCATCTCAGATCCTTTCTGATCTTGGGGTCTTATAGGGAAGGCATTCAGGCCTTGAGCATGGCGTCGAGCTTGCCGGCGCGCTCAAGGGCAAACAAATCATCACAACCGCCAACGTGGCGCTCACCGATCCAGATCTGCGGCACGGACGTGCGCCCGGCCTTCTGGGCCATGGCGGCGCGCACCTGCGGCTTGCCATCGACCTTGATCTCTTCGAAGGCCACGCCTTTGTTCTCGAGCAGGTACTTGGCTCGCGAGCAGTAAGGGCAGTAATCGCTGGAATAGACGACGACGTTGCTCATATCACTTCACCAGCGGCAGGTTGTCGCCTTTCCAGCTGGAAATACCGCCGGACAGCTTGGCGGCGGTGAAGCCGGACTTCATCAGTTCGCGAGCGTGAGTGCCGGCGGTCTGGCCCATGGCGTCGACCAGGATGATGGTCTTGGCCTTGTGTTTTTCCAGTTCGGCCACGCGAGCGGCCAGTTTGTCGTGAGGAATGTTCAACGCGCCAACAATATGACCGGCGGCGAAATCCTTGACCGGACGAATGTCGATCACAACGCCCGCGTCCTTGTTGACCAGGCCGGTCAGTTCACCGGTGCTCAGGCTGCGGCCGCCGCCTTGCATCTGATAGGCGATCAGCAACGCCAGCAGTACCACGAAGATACCGACGAGCAGATAGTGGTTAGTGGCAAATTCAATCAGGTGAGCAACCATCGAAGGAGGTTCCAGGGCGTTAAAATGTCGGCCAGTATACACAGCCACTATGGTGGGCCAAACCCCGTCCGGCGGTGACGCCGTCGGAACTTCGCTTTAAACTGCCACTCCCTTTTCCATTGCCCTCTTTTAACTCAGCCACGAGTGGAATCCATGACTACCACGCCTAAACCTTTGGTCCTGATTATTCTCGACGGCTTCGGTCACAGTGAGAGCCCTGAATCCAACGCCATCTATGCGGCGAAGAAGCCCGTACTGGACCGTCTGTGGGCCACCGTGCCGAACGGTCTGATCTCGGGCAGTGGCATGGACGTCGGCCTGCCGGATGGCCAGATGGGCAACTCCGAAGTCGGCCACATGAACCTCGGTGCCGGCCGCGTTGTGTATCAAGACTTTACTCGCGTGACCAAATCGATCCGCGACGGCGAGTTCTTCGAGAACCCGACCATCTGCGCGGCTGTGGATAAAGCCGTTGCCGCCGGCAAAGCCGTGCACTTCATGGGCCTGCTGTCCGATGGCGGCGTTCACAGCCACCAGGATCACCTGGTTGCCATGGCCGAACTGGCTGCCAAACGCGGCGCGGAAAAAATCTACCTGCACGCCTTCCTCGATGGCCGCGACACGCCGCCGAAAAGCGCCCAGTCGTCGATCGAACTGCTCGACGCGACCTTCCAGGCCCTCGGCAAAGGCCGGATCGCCAGCATTATTGGCCGTTACTTCGCCATGGACCGCGACAACCGCTGGGACCGCGTGTCCCAGGCTTACAACCTGATTGTCGATGGCAATGGCGAATTCAACGCCGCCACCGCCCAGGAAGGCCTGCAAGCCGCGTACGAGCGTGGCGAGAGCGACGAATTCGTCAAAGCCACCTCCATCGGTGAGCCGGTTAAAGTCGAAGACGGCGACGCCGTGGTGTTCATGAACTTCCGCGCCGACCGCGCCCGCGAGCTGACCCGCGTGTTCGTCGAAGACGGTTTCAAGGATTTCGAACGTGCGCGCCAGCCAAAACTGGCCGGTTTCGTCATGCTCACCCAATACGCCGCCAGCATCCCCGCGCCATCGGCCTTCGCCGCCGGCAGCCTGGACAACGTGCTCGGCGACTACCTGGCTAAAAACGGCAAGACGCAGCTGCGTATCGCCGAAACCGAGAAGTATGCCCACGTGACCTTCTTCTTCTCAGGCGGTCGTGAAGAACCTTTCCCGGGCGAAGAACGCATCCTGATCCCGTCGCCGAAAGTCGCTACTTATGACTTGCAGCCGGAAATGAGCGCGCCGGAAGTCACCGACCGCATCGTCGACGCCATCGAAAACCAGCGTTACGACGTGATCGTGGTCAACTACGCCAACGGCGACATGGTCGGCCACAGCGGCGTGTTCGAAGCAGCGGTAAAAGCCGTGGAATGCCTGGACCTGTGCGTCGGCCGCATCGTCGATGCGCTGGACAAAGTCGGCGGCGAAGCGCTGATCACGGCTGACCACGGCAACGTCGAGCAGATGTCCGACGAAACCACTGGCCAGGCGCATACCGCGCACACCACCGAGCCGGTGCCGTTCATTTATGTCGGCAAGCGTGACCTGAAGGTGCGTGAAGGCGGCGTGCTGGCGGATGTGGCGCCAACCATGCTGAAGCTGTTGGGCCTGGAAAAACCGGCTGAAATGACCGGGACTTCGATCCTCGTCTAATCACCGTCAATCCCTGTGGGAGCGGGCTTGCTCGCGAAAGCGGTGTGTCAGTCGACATCAACCTTGATTGACACACCGCATTCGCGAGCAAGCCCGCTCCCACATTGGTATTGCGTGGTTTTTCGGGCCGGTTATCACACAGCCCCAATTGGGCGTTTTTTTTGCAGCGTGGGGCGGGCATACTAGGCCGTCCCTTTCCCTGGTGTCGCCCGCCTCTATGCTTCGCGTCCTGATAGCCCTTGCCCTGACTTGCCTGCTCCAACCGGCCTTTGCTGACGAGCGCGCGCAAACCCAACAACAGTTGGACGCCACGCGTCAGGACATCGCCGAGCTGAAAAAACTGCTGGGCAAGCTCCAGGAAGAAAAATCCGGGGTGCAGAAAGACCTCAAGGGCACCGAGACCGAGATGGGCAAGCTCGAGAAGCAGGTCGAAGCCCTGCAAAAAGAGCTGAAGAAAAGCGAATCCGAGCTGCAGCGTCTCGATGGTGAGAAAAAAAAACTCCAGAGCGCGCGCATTGAACAGCAAAGACTGATCGCCATTCAGGCCCGCGCGGCCTATCAGAACGGCCGTCAGGAGTATTTGAAGCTGCTGCTCAACCAGCAGAATCCGGAAAAATTCGCCCGCACCCTCACCTATTACGATTACCTGAGCCAGGCCCGCCTGGAGCAGTTGAAGAGTTTCAACGAAACCTTGCGTCAATTGGCCAATGTCGAAAAAGACATCGCCCTGCAACAAGCGCAGTTGCTGGTGCAAAAGAGCAGCCTCGACAGCCAGCGCGATGAACTCGACAAAGTCCGTCAGGAACGCCAGCAGGTCCTCGCCAAGCTCAGCGATGACGTAAAGGCTCGCGATCAGAAACTGGCCGCCCGCGAGCAGGATCAGGCAGACCTGTCTAAAGTCCTTAAAACCATCGAAGAAACCCTGGCCCGCCAGGCTCGTGAGGCAGAAGAAGCGCGGCAAAAAGCGCTGATTGCCCAGCAGGAAGCCGAAAAAAAGCGTTTACGTGAGGCTCAGGCGGCAGCAGATGCAGACGCCACTGACGCCCCACGCAAACCCGTTAAATCGACACCCGGCGCCTTGGTATCAAGCTCAGGCGAGACGTTTGGCGGCCCGTTTGCTTCCAGCCGGGGAAAACTTCCATGGCCGGTTGATGGTCGACTGCTGGCACGCTTTGGCGAAACCCGTGGCGACGACGCCCGCACCAAGTGGGACGGCGTGATGATCAGCGCCTCCGCCGGCAGCCAGGTGCATGCCGTGCACGGAGGCCGCGTGGTGTTTGCCGACTGGCTGCGCGGTGCCGGCTTGCTGGTGATCCTTGACCACGGCAACGGTTTTTTGAGTCTTTACGGTCACAACCAGACGCTGCTCAAGTCTGCGGGTGACGTGGTGAAAGCCGGTGAGTCCATCTCCACTGTCGGTAACAGCGGCGGGCAGGACACTCCAGCACTGTATTTCGCAATTCGTCAGCAGGGTCACCCGAGTGATCCGGCGCAATGGTGCCGCGCGCAAGGATAGGCGTTGAGTCACCTACATTAGGAGTTCGTTCGACATGCTGCATTTGTCCCGTCTTACCTCGCTGGCCCTGACGATCGCACTGGTGATCGGCGCGCCTCTGGCGTTCGCTGCTCAACCGGCTCCGGCGGTCGCGCCTGCGGGCACTGCTGCAACCACCAAGGCGCCGCTGCCGCTGGAAGAGTTGCGCACCTTTGCCGAGGTCATGGACCGGATCAAGGCAGCCTATGTCGAACCGGTGGACGACAAGACCCTGCTGGAAAACGCCATCAAAGGCATGCTCAGCAACCTCGACCCGCACTCCGCCTACCTGGGCCCGGAAGACTTCGCTGAATTGCAGGAAAGCACCAGCGGCGAATTCGGCGGCCTGGGCATCGAAGTCGGTGCCGAAGACGGCTTCATCAAGGTGGTTTCGCCGATTGATGACACGCCCGCCTCGAAGGCCGGCATTCAGGCCGGCGACTTCATCGTCAAGATCAACGGCCAGCCGACTCGCGGCCAGAGCATGACCGAAGCCGTCGACAAGATGCGCGGCAAGATCGGCCAGAAAATCACCCTGACCCTGGTTCGCGATGGCGGCACGCCGTTCGACGTGACCCTGTCCCGCGCCATCATTCAGGTGAAGAGCGTGAAGAGCCAGTTGCTGGAGTCCGGCTACGGCTACATCCGCATCACTCAGTTCCAGGTCAAGACCGGCGAAGAAGTCTCCAAGGCCCTGGCCAAGTTGCGCAAGGACAACGGCAAGAAGCTCAAAGGCATCATCCTCGACCTGCGTAACAACCCTGGCGGCGTGCTGCAGGCGGCGGTGGAAGTGGTCGACCACTTCATCACCAAGGGCCTGATCGTTTACACCAAGGGCCGCATCGCCAACTCCGAGCTGCGCTTCTCCGCTACCGGCAAAGACGAAAGCGAAGCGGTGCCGATGGTTGCGCTGATCAACGGCGGCAGCGCCTCGGCCTCGGAAATTGTGGCCGGCGCCCTGCAGGATCAGAAACGCGCGGTGGTCATGGGTACCACCAGTTTCGGCAAGGGTTCGGTGCAAACCGTGCTGCCGCTGAACAACGACCGCGCGCTGAAGATCACCACGGCGCTGTATTACACGCCGAACGGCCGCTCGATCCAGGCCCAGGGCATCGTCCCGGACATCGAAGTGCGCAAGGCCAAGATCACCAGCGAGCAGGACGGCGAATACTTCAAGGAAGCCGATCTGCAAGGTCACCTGGGCAATGGCAACGGCGGCGCCGACAAACCGACCGGCTCCAGCGCCAAGGCCAAAGCGATGCCGCAGGATGATGACTACCAGTTGGCCCAAGCCCTGAGCCTGCTCAAAGGGTTGAGCATCACTTCCGGCCGCTGAGATGCGCCTGCGGTTGGTTCTCGGTCTGCTGTGCTGTCTGGCGGGTGTTGCTCACGCGGCGCCCGCCCCTCAAAAAGCCTACATCAGCCTGATCATCGATGACCTGGGGCAGAACCTGCCCCGGGATCGCCGCGTGCTGGCCCTGCCCGGCCCGGTGACCACGGCGATCATGCCCGACACACCCCACGCCACCGAATTCGCCCGCGAAGCCCATCGCGCCGGCAAGATCGTCATCCTGCACATGCCGATGGACCCCGCCACGGGGCCGTTCGCCTGGCATCCCGAGCTGCCCATCGAAGAGCTGGAGAAGCGCCTCGACGCGGCGTTCAAAATGGTCCCGTACACAAGCGGCATCAACAACCACATGGGCAGTCGCATGACCGCACAGCAACCCGCCATGGCCTGGTTGATGGCGGAATTGCAGCGGCGACACAAGTTCTTCGTCGACAGCCGCACCAGCGCGCAAACCGTGGCAGCGGCCGAAGCACAGAAGATCGGGTTGGCGAGTGTTTCGCGGGATGTGTTTTTGGATGATGAGCGAACGGAAGCGGCGATCTTCACCCAGCTACAGACCGCGATCAATCTGGCGCGCAAACAGGGTTCGGCGGTGATGATCGGGCATCCGTATCCGCAGACGCTGGCAGTGCTGGAGCGAGAATTGCCGAAGCTGAAAGCTCAGGGCATTGACTGGATTGATATCAAGTTGATGATCAGCGTGCGCAGTAACCGCGCAACGACTGCGCACGGCAAGGATGGCGTTTACCGCTAACTTGCCGCCTCGCAAAACAACTGTGGGAGCGGGCTTGCTCGCGAATGCGGTGTGTCAGTCAATGTTAATGTCGACTGACACTGCGCATTCGCGAGCAAGCCCGCTCCCACATTAGATTGTGCAGGTCACCGAGATTAGAGATACCGCCCCATGATCTCGTCCACCACGCCTTCCTTGCGCAGCTGATCCAGCGCGGCTTGCAGCTTGGCGACGGTTTCATCCGGCACGTCTTTGTTCAGCGCCAAATACAGCTCCGCACTGTTGAAGCGCAGCACGGTCTTGAGCCCGGTGACACCGTCCTGACGCGCCAGGTAACGCCCGGCCGGGTCGCCCGTGGCCCACAAGTCGATCTGGCCGCTGGTCAACTTCTTCGCGTTGTCCTGATCCCGCAGCACGACAATCGGCTTCAACCCTTGCTTGGCCAGCGTCTCGGCAATCGCATCGCCCTTGTACGCACCGATCTTGTATTTGCGCGCATCTTCCAGCGTTTCCAGGCTGATCTTGCTGTCCGCCTTGGCCAGCATGATCCAGTCATCCGGACCGATCGGGCCGACCCACTTGAATAGCTTTTCACGGTCCGGCAGTCGTGCCATCACGAACACGCCATACCCGGGTTTCTCGAGGGCGAGCTTGTAGATGCGCTCCCAGGGGAAACGCAGGGTCAGGCTGTAGGTTACGTCGGCACGCTTGAACATCTCGCGGACGATGTCCACGGCGATGCCATTGATGTTCTCGTCCTGAGCGAAGTTCTTGCCGTTCTTGGCCATGTTGTAAGGCGGGAAGTTTTCCGTCAGCAGCACCAGGTCGGCGTCGGGATTTTCGGTGGCGTGCACGCCACTGATTTGCAATAGAGAAGCGCTGGCGAGGGCAAGAAGAAGGCGTTTGAGCATGTCTGGCTACCGAGATCCATGGCGTACCCAAGAGTGCCTTGAGCCCGCCATGATGTCCACTGGCCTGTATCGTTTGTTTAGCGCATCACGATGCCGCGATGGGCCATGTAGGCCTTGGCTTCCTGCACGGTGTATTCGCCGAAGTGGAAAATACTCGCGGCCAGAACGGCGCTGGCGTGACCTTCGATGATGCCGTCGGCCAAATGCTGCAGGTTGCCGACGCCGCCGGAGGCGATCACTGGAATACCCAGCGCATCGCTGATCGCACGGGTAACGCCCAGGTCGAAGCCGTTTTTCATGCCGTCCTGGTCCATGCTGGTCAGCAGGATTTCGCCGGCTCCCAGGCCTTCCATCTTCTTCGCCCACTCGACCGCGTCGAGACCGGTCGGCTTGCGCCCGCCGTGAGTGAAGATTTCCCAGCGTGGGGTTTCGCCCGGACCGGAGACCTTCTTCGCATCGATGGCAACCACGATGCACTGCGAACCGAAATGCTGCGCCGCCTCACCCACGAACTCCGGGTTGAACACGGCAGCGGTATTGATCGAGACCTTGTCCGCGCCGGCATTCAGCAGGTTGCGAATGTCCTGCACGGTACGCACGCCGCCGCCTACGGTCAGCGGAATAAAGACCTGGCTGGCCATGCGCTCAACGGTATGCAGCGTGGTGTCGCGACCGTCGACGCTGGCGGTGATGTCGAGAAAAGTAATCTCGTCGGCACCCTGCTCGTCGTAACGACGGGCGATTTCCACCGGGTCGCCGGCATCGCGGATGTTTTCGAACTTCACACCTTTGACGACCCGGCCGTTATCCACGTCCAGGCAAGGGATGATGCGTTTGGCCAGCGCCATGGTCAGTCCTCAGCCTTTGTACGAATCGCAGAAAGCTTGCGCTTCAGCGACGTCGAGGGTGCCTTCGTAGATCGCCCGGCCGGTGATCGCGCCGATGATGCCCGGTGCCTTGGCGTCGAGCAGCGACTTGATGTCACCGAGGTTGTGGATACCGCCGGAAGCGATCACCGGAATACGCGTGGCAGCGGCCAGCGCAGCGGTGAACGGCACGTTGCAGCCCTGCATCATGCCGTCTTTGGCGATGTCGGTATAAACGATTGCAGACACGCCGTCGGCTTCGAACTGCTTGGCCAGGTCGATGACCTGAACGGTGCTGATTTCAGCCCAGCCATCGGTGGCGACGAAACCGTCTTTGGCATCGAGGCCGACGATCACTTTGCCCGGGAACGCGCGGCAGGCTTCAGCGACGAACGCCGGATCCTTCACGGCTTTGGTGCCGATGATCACGTAGCTCACGCCCGCTTTGACGTAGTGCTCGATGGTTTCCAGCGAGCGGATACCACCGCCGATCTGGATCGGCAGGTTCGGGTAGCGCTTGGCGATGGCGGTGACCACTTCGCCGTTGACCGGCTGGCCTTCGAAGGCACCGTTCAGGTCGACCAGATGCAGACGACGGCAACCGCCCTCCACCCACTTGGCGGCCATGCTCACCGGGTCATCGGAGAACACCGTGGAATCTTCCATGCGGCCCTGGCGCAGACGAACACAGGCACCGTCTTTGAGATCGATAGCGGGAATAATCAGCATCTGGCAAACCTTCAAATTCGAGTGTTCAGCTTCGCTCGGAAATCAGTTTTTCTCGAGCGCCCACAAGTCGCTTTCGATGCTTTCGAACCTTTCTTTAAGGTGCGTCTGCACATCGAAAATCGCCCTGTTGTAATAGTGCGGCGCAATTTCACGGGTAAACAGCTCAAGGATTTCGGCCGCTTCGAACGAACCCAGGTCCAGTTCGAAGCGATCCTCCATGAAGCGTTTGATCTTGTGATTGGCCTCGTTCTCCTGCTCGGGAGTGAGGGTCAGGATCGGCGGCTTCTTCTTGACGGCCATTTACCAGCGACCATCCCACGCAGCGAAGTTCTGCAGCAATTGCAGGCCATGGGTATGGCTCTTCTCCGGGTGGAACTGCACGGCGAAACGCGAGCCATCGGCCAGCGCCGCAGCGAAATCGACACCGTAGTGACCGCCACCGACCACCTGCCGCGCGTTACCGGCAGCGATGTAGTAGCTGTGCACAAAGTAGAAACGCGCCAGGTCCGGAATGTTGTGCCATAGCGGGTGACTCACCGTCTGCTTCACTTCGTTCCAGCCCATGTGCGGGACTTTCAGGTGTTCGCCGTCTTCAACAAGGCCTTTGCCGAAGAACTTCACCGCGCCCGGGAACAGGCCGATGCAGTCGACGCCGTCGTTCTCTTCACTTGTGTCGAGCAAGGCTTGCATGCCGACGCAGATGCCGAGGAACGGACGGTCCTGGCTGACTTCACGCACCAGCGAGTCGAAACCCAGGCGACGGATCTCCGCCATGCAATCGCGAATCGCGCCAACGCCGGGGAATACCACCCGGTCAGCTTCGCGAATCACGTCGGCATCGCTGGTGATCAAGACCTTGCCGGCACCGACGTGCTCGAGGGCCTTGGCCACCGAGTGCAGGTTGCCCATGCCGTAATCGATAACCGCGACCGTCTGCATTACAGAACGCCTTTGGTCGATGGCATCTGACCGGCCATGCGGTCATCGAGCTCTACGGCCATGCGCAGTGCGCGGCCGAAAGCCTTGAACACGGTTTCGATCTGGTGGTGGGTGTTGGTGCCACGCAGGTTGTCGATGTGCAGGCTGACCAGCGCGTGGTTGACAAAGCCCTGGAAGAATTCCTGGAACAGGTCAACATCAAAACCGCCAACAGTGGCGCGGGTATAGGGAACATGCATCTGCAGGCCAGGGCGGCCGGAGAAGTCGATCACCACGCGCGACAGAGCTTCATCGAGCGGCACGTAGGCGTGGCCGTAGCGACGGATGCCTTTCTTGTCGCCGATGGCTTTGGCGAAAGCCTGACCCAAGGTGATACCGACGTCTTCCACGGTGTGGTGGTCGTCGATATGCAGGTCGCCCTTGCTGACGATATCCAGGTCGATCAGCCCGTGACGGGCGATCTGGTCCAGCATGTGCTCAAGAAAAGGAACACCGATATCAAATCGGGCCTTTCCGGTGCCATCCAGGTTGATCGAGGCTTTGATCTGGGTTTCCAGAGTGTCGCGCTCGACTGACGCCTTACGTTCGGCCATCACCAGCTCCGCAAAATCATTGGGCGAAAAAGGCAGCCATTATAGGGGCGCGGGCGGGAAACAGAAACACGAGAGGTGATATGACTGACGGAGTGAATTCAACAAAGTCGGTGGTGTACCTGTCATGACATGTAGGAGCGAGCGGTGCGGCGCTCCGACTTGCCCGCGAAGGCGGTGTACCTGAAACACCGCATCATCGTTCTTCGCGAGCAAGCTTCGCTCCTACAGGTAGCAGTGCGCCCGACGGATCGGGCGCGGGGTACTTAGTGGAACAGAACCGCCGTTTTTTGCAGGGTCACCCAAACACCCCACGCCAACGGAATCCCCACCACCAGCCACGCTGCAATCGCCAACGGCTTGGTGCCCGACGCCGCCTTCCACTCCAGCGAGGTGCTGGCATCAGCACCCTTGTCGTGGCCCAGCGCCTGTTCGGCGGCCAGTTCAGCGTCAGTCATGAAGTACTTGTCGGCCACTGGACGCACCAGCAGGTTGCAGACGAAACCCAGCACCAGCAGGCCCGAGAGGATGTACAGCGTGATGTCGTAAGCGGCGGCACGTTCAACGCCGATGCTCAGCTGATACTCACGCAGGTAGTTCACCAACACCGGACCCAACACACCGGCTGCCGCCCAGGCGGTCAACAGACGACCGTGGATCGCACCGACCATCTGTGTACCGAACAGGTCCGCCAGGTAAGCCGGAACCGTCGCAAAACCGCCGCCATACATCGACAGGATGATGCAGAACGCCGCCACGAACAGCGCAACGTTGCCCAGGTGACCAAGGTTCGGGATCAACGCGTACAGCGCAAAACCGAGGGCGAAGAACACGAAATAGGTGTTTTTGCGGCCCAGGTAATCCGAGAACGATGCCCAGAAGAATCGGCCGCCAATGTTGAACAGGCTCAGCAAACCGGTGAAGCCGGCAGCAATCGCGGCAATCGAGGCCAGTTGGCCCGCGTCGAGCTGACCAAACGTCTGGTCGGTGCCGAGCAATTTGCCGGCGAACACTTCCTGCAACAGCGGCGAAGCCATGCCGAGGATGCCGATACCGGCGGACACGTTCAGGCACAGCACCAGCCACACCAAACGAAATTGCGGGGTTTTCCACGCCACATTCACGTGCACGTGACGATGAGTGATCATCGCGTTCGAAGCTTTTTTCGCCGGAGCGGTCCAGCCTTCAGGCTTCCAGCCGGTTGGTGGTACGCGATAGGACAGTGCGCCGCCGATCATGAACACGAAGTAAATCGCGGCCATCACCAGGAAGCTCTGCCACACGCCCACGCTGTCTGCCGAAGCGAAGTGCCCCATCAAGGCTGCGGCCAGCGGAGCACCGACCATCGCGCCACCGCCGAAACCCATGATCGCCATGCCGGTCGCCATGCCGCGCTTGTCCGGGAACCACTTGATCAGGGTCGAGACCGGCGAGATGTAACCCAGGCCCAGGCCGATACCGCCAATGACCCCGGAGCCGATCCACATCAGCCAGATCTGGTGCGTATACACACCCAGCGCCGAAATCAGCAGACCACCACACCAGCACAGTGCCGACACAACGCCAGCCTTGCGCGGCCCGGCGTGTTCCAGCCAGCCACCCCAGATCGCGGCCGAGCAGCCGAGGAAGATGAAGAACAGGGTGTAGATCCAGCCGAGCATCGAGATCGGCCAGTCGCATTGCGACGAGAACACTTGCGAGATGAAGCTCATGTCCGGTGCACAGGCCACTGCCTTGGTCACGCCCAGAGCTTTGGACAGTGGCAACCAGAACACCGAGAAGCCGTAGGCCATGCCGATGCAGAGGTGGATGGCCAGCGCGGCCGGTGGCACCAGCCAACGGTTGAAACCGGGCTTGGCGATGATGCGCTCCTTGGACAGGAACGCAGGCTGGCCGGCATAGATGCCGTCCGCCGTGATGCTCGTGGTCATTGTGTATCCCCCAATTATTAGTATGGTTCGCCAGTCACTGCTCACCTCCAGCCTTTATGCGCACGCATGACTGTTTTTTTGAGGTAAAGCTCCATTTTGGTGCGACATCGCGTCGCAGAAGGACGGACGAACCGGCAGAGGTTACCATTTGCACGTGACAGAAAAACCAAACTGATATCACGTTTTTGCAAGTCATCTGTTCTCGTACCACTGAAGGAACCGTCATGCCTGTCATCGTCGAGCTGCTGAACGAAGCCACCTACCAGGATCAGCAGGATTTGCAGAAGATTTACCGCGACGCGCCGGATTGGCTGTTCGCGCCGTTTACCGATGATGTGCAGTTGATCGAAGGCTGCCTGCGGGACGGCTCGTTGATCGCCGGGCGTTTCAATGATCGCCTGCTGGGCGCGGCACGTTTGCAAAGGCACCAGGACGTCTGGCATCTGTCCCAACTGTGTGTACGAAAAATCACCCGTCGTCGTGGGGTTGCCGAACGAATGGTGAACGAAGCGCAGAAACTGGCGTCGCAATCGGGTGCGACATTGCGCCTGCTGGCACCTGCCGGGCACCTTGAGTCCCAGGCGCTGGCGGCCAAACTGAAAGTGCCACTGGATGTGCTGCCGGGTTGATCGCTGACCGGTCGTCCACTTCTGAGCGCTATACTCCCCGGCTAAATCGACTAACTACAAGGACTCGCCCATGAAAGCGTTCGGCAAAATCCTGGGTCTGGTACTTCTCGGGTTGTTGCTGATCATTGTGGCGCTGGGCTTTGCCCTGACCCACCTCTTCGATCCCAACGACTATAAAGACGAGATTCGCCAGATTGCCCGCGACAAGGCCCACATCGAGCTGACGCTCAATGGCGACATCGGCTGGAGCCTTTTCCCGTGGCTGGGCCTGGAATTGCACGAAGCCAGTGTCGCGACCCTGGCCAAGCCCACCGAACCGTTCGCTGACTTGCAGATGCTCGGCCTGTCGGTGCGCGTGCTGCCGCTGCTGCGCCGTGAAGTGCAGATGAGCGACGTGCGCGTCGAAGGCCTGAACCTGCGCCTAAACCGCGACAAGGACGGCCACGGCAACTGGGAAGACATCGGCAAAGTGCCGGCGACTGCCAACTCGACCGCTCCTGCGGTCACGCCCGGCGAACCTGCACCGCAAACCACCGTTCAAGTGGAAAAACCGGCGCAGCCGATCCGCCTGGACATCGACAGCCTGACCGTCAACAACGCCCGCGTTGAATACAGCGACGAGAAGACCGGCCAGCACTTCAGCGCCGAAAGCATCCAGTTGAGCACCGGGCCGGTCCACGATTCGACCAACATCCCGGTCAAGCTCACCGCGTTCCTGGGCACCAATCAGCCCGTTCTGCGGGTCCGCACCGAGCTCAATGGCGAGCTGCGTTTTGAACGCGCCTTGCAACGCTACAAATTCGAGGACATGAAGCTGTCCGGCGAAATCGCCGGTGATCCGCTGCAAGGCAAGACCGTGACCTTCGCCGCCCAAGGGCAGTTGCTGCTGGATAAAGCAGCGAACGTCGCCGAATGGACTGGCATCAAGATTTCCGCCAACCAGTTGCGCGCACTGGGCGAACTGAAGGTCAACGACCTCGACAAAACGCCGCAGATCAACGGCGGCCTTTCGATTGCCCAATTCGACCTGGCGAAATTCGTCGACAGCATCGGCCAGAAACTCCCGGCGATGGCTGAAGGCAGTTTGAGCAAAGTTGAACTGGTCAGCCGCATTGCCGGTACGCCGACCAGTCTGGTGCTCGACAACATCAACCTGAAAGTCGATGACAGCACCTTCAGCGGTCGTATCGCCGTCGAGGATTTCGCCAAGCAATCGCTGCGCGCCGCGCTCAAGGCTGACACCTTCAACGTCGACCGCTACTTGCCGCCAAAATCCGCCGAAGCCAACAGCGCGACGCAAGTGCGCCAGGCCGAAGTGGCCAACACCGAAGCCGATGCCATGGCCGGCGCAGGCAGCACACCGCTGCCGGACAAGCCCACCAAAGACGCGTGGAGCAACGAGCGCCTGCTGCCGGTGGAGCGCCTGAGCAAACTCGACGTGGATGCTGACCTGACCTTTGGCCAGTTGACCCTCGACAAGTTGCCGATCCAGAACGCGGCGCTCAAGGCCAATGGCAAGGAAGGCCTGCTGACGCTTGAGAACCTGCGCGGCGACCTGTACGACGGCACCTTCGAATCCAGGGGCACCCTCGACGTACGCCAACAGACACCAGCGCTGAACATGCAGACGCGCATCAGCAAAGTGCCTGTGGAAAAGATCCTCGAAAGCCAGGGTAAAAAACCGCCAGTCAAAGGCCTGGTCACGCTCGACAGCAACCTGACCGGTAATGGCAACAGCCAGAAAGCGCTGATCGAAACCCTCAACGGCAATGCCAGTTTCGTCATCAACAACGGCGTGCTGCTCAATGCCAACCTCGAACAGCAACTGTGCAAAGGCATCGCCACGCTCAACCGCAAAACCCTCAGCGGCGAACCACGCGGCAAGGACACGCCGTTCCAGGAGCTCAAGGGCAACCTGGCCTTCCGTAATGGCGTGGCCAGCAACCCGGACCTGAAAGTGCGCATCCCGGGCATGACCGTGAATGGCGAAGGCGACGTCGACCTGCGGGTGCTGGGCATGGATTACCGCGTCGGCATCATCGTCGAAGGCGATACGAGCGCCATGCCGGATCCGGCCTGTCAGGTCGGCGACAAATTTGTCGGCATAGAATGGCCGTTGCGCTGCCGTGGCCCGCTTGAGCTTGGCGCCAAGGCTTGCCGCCTCGACAACGAACGCATGGGCCAGGTCGCGTCCAAAATGGCGGGCGACAAAATCAGCGAAAAAATCGACGAAAAGCTTGGCGACAAAGTCAGTCCCGAGCTGAAAAACGCATTGAAGGGGCTGTTCAAGCGATGAGATCCGAGCAGTTTTCATCGGCGGTGCTGGACTGGTACGACCGCCACGGCCGCCACGATTTGCCTTGGCAGCAAGGCATCACACCGTATCGGGTGTGGGTCTCGGAGATCATGTTGCAGCAAACCCAGGTCAGCACCGTGCTGAATTACTTCGACCGGTTCATGGCCTCGCTGCCGACGGTCGAAGCCCTGGCCGCCGCGCCGGAAGACGAAGTGCTGCACCTGTGGACCGGCCTCGGTTACTACACCCGCGCGCGCAATTTGCAGAAGACCGCGAAGATCGTCGTCGCTGAGTACGGCGGCGAATTTCCGCGGGATGTGGAAAAGCTGGTCGAGCTGCCGGGGATCGGCCTGTCCACGGCGGGCGCCATCGCCAGCCTGAGCATGGGCCTGCGGGCGCCGATCCTCGACGGCAACGTCAAACGCGTCCTGGCGCGCTTTACGGCGCAAGAGGGTTATCCGGGCGAGCCGAAGGTCGCCAAACAGCTGTGGGCGAACGCTGAGCGCTTTACGCCGCATGATCGGGTCAACGCCTACACCCAGGCGATGATGGATCTGGGCGCCACGCTTTGCACTCGCAGCAAGCCGAGCTGCCTGCTCTGCCCGCTGGAAAAGGGCTGCGAAGCGCACATGCTCGGCCTGGAAACCCGCTACCCGATCCCGAAGCCACGCAAAGCCGTGCCACAGAAGCGCACGCTGATGCCGATGTTCGCCAACGGAGACGGCGCGATTCTGCTTTACCGTCGCCCTTCCACGGGTTTGTGGGGCGGTCTGTGGAGCCTGCCGGAACTCGACGACCTCGACGACCTGCAACATCTGGCCTCGCAGCACTCGCTGGAGCTGGGCAGCCAACAAGCGCTGCCGAGCCTCGTACACACGTTCAGCCATTTTCAGTTGTCCATCGAACCCTGGCTGGTTCAGGTTCAGGAGGCCGGCCATCACGTGGCCGAGGCCGACTGGCTCTGGTATAACCTCGCCACCCCGCCGCGCCTGGGCCTTGCCGCCCCGGTCAAAACCTTGCTCGAACGCGCGGCCGCCGTATTGAACGCAGGAGAGTCGTCATGACCCGCACCATCATGTGCCGCAAGTACAAAGAAGAATTGCCAGCCCTGGAGCGCGCTCCATTCCCGGGCGCCAAAGGTCAGGACATTTTTGACCACGTATCGGCGAAGGCCTGGGCCGACTGGCAGAAACACCAGACCCTGCTGATCAACGAAAAACGCCTGAACATGATGAACGCCGAAGACCGCAAATATCTGCAAGGCGAGATGGACAAGTACTTCTCCGGCGAGGAATACGCCAAGGCTGAAGGCTACGTTCCGCCTGCAGAATAATCCCGCTTTATCGGGGGTCGGAACGTAAGCGACGGTAATAATTAAATTTTTTTTGAAAACTTGCTTGACGACCCCCTGAAAAACCCGTTTAATGCGCCCCGTTGCCCAGATAGCTCAGTCGGTAGAGCAGGGGATTGAAAATCCCCGTGTCGGCGGTTCGATTCCGTCTCTGGGCACCAAATACCGAAAACCCTGAATCGCAAGATTCAGGGTTTTTTTATGCCTGCGATTTAACGAAGTCCGGCACACGGCAGTGGAAGCGACGGATCGACGATCCAAAAACAAAACTCGCCTTCAGCAAGGCTCTATAGTAGCGTTGTGCCACAAACTCGACCGACACCACGGAAACCCGTCCGGTCGATTTCAATGCAATCCACTGCCCCACGGCGCAGTTGGAATACGCACCAAAAAGGACAGGTAACAACGCAAGGAATGCCTCCCCCCGCAGTAAACACCAGCGCTACACATCCCCTTAAGCCAAAGGACATGGAAAAGTTATGTCAACAATCAATGAACTAAAAGACAAGATCGATACGAAGACCTGGAACCTGGTGTTGCTCTCCATCGCCACTGCCGGGATCTATCTTATTTTGTGGCTATACAAAAACAGCAAAATCATCAGCGACACCACCAAAGTCCGATTGGTAGATGACGCTTACATTATCTGGATCGCTGTATGCGCCGGCTTAAGCGGCACATTCTCCAACCTGGGCAACGTGGCTCTGGATTTCACGTCCGCAGTTCTCGGCCTTGCCAGTGGCGTGCTGTACATCGTATGGGCATTCAAGGCTAAAACGGCGCTGACGGAATATGCCCTCAGCGAGCACAAGGTCGACCTGCGAATGAACGCCTTCTACACGTTCCTGTTCAACGTGTACTACATCAACTACTGCATCAACGATCTGCCGGAAGAACAGCGTAAGCAGCAGATCCTGAGAGGCCAGACCGCTCAAGCCTAAAACCACGCAATGGGCGGACAGATGATTTTCTGCCGCCCATTCGCTGGAACAAAGGCATCGGCCGGCCAACTCCGGCCAACTGCTAGCTTTCACCGGCCCAGTGAAAGACCAGATTACGTGCAGGGCCACTTCCTACGTCGGCACTATCACGCCGCACTTCTCCATGTCGCGTAGCAACCACGGTGTACTTGCCGGGCGGTAGCTGGACATAAACCAGCGGGCCAGCCTCGTTCAGCGTCAACACGGTTTGCCCTTGGGCTTTCTGAATGACCACGTCGACGTCGGGAATGTATTTATTCTCCGCCCCGACCGAAAACGTCATGTGCAAGTTATAGCCAGCCGTTTGCTGGATGGCCTTCGACTCATCCAGGCCTATACCGCCGGACAGATAAGTAATTCCGTTTTGCTCCTGCGGTTGAACTTGCACGCCAGCGCTGTCGATTGGTTCAAGACTGGCGGCAGACGACATCACCGGGAACATCAACATGCCCACCGCGGCGATGGGCAACGCAAGGGAATGCACGTACTTCATGATCACGCCTCCCGGGCTCCATGGAACCCATTTGTCATGCCTTTTAGATTTCCTCTCGAACGCCCGGGTTTTAGATTGATTGGTACTTGGGGTCACTGCGAAATGGACTACACGTTATATTCCTGAAGCACGACTTGCCGTCGGAGCGATCCCGCAAACCCAATCGGGCTTTCCTTCCGGCTTACCAGCCACGCCCGGCATCGCTGCCCCCACCTCCACTGCCATCCTCTTCTGCCTGTTCATTCCTTTGCAGAAGACGCCATGAGCTCACTCAACCCCGCTAACACTCAGGATGCACAACTCGCCTCACTACTCGGCAATCTTGGAGAGCTGATTCGTGATGCACGGCAGAAAGTGCTACGCACGGTCGATACGGTCCAGGTACAAACTTGCTGGCAGATTGGGAGGCATATTGTCGAGTTCGAGCAGGAAGGGGCTCGACGGGCGGGGTACGGAAAGCAATTGCTGGCAACGCTGGCGAAGAGCCTGACAGCAGAATTCGGGAAGGGCTTTGATAACTCCAATCTTCGCTACATGCGCCTGTTTTACCAAGCATTCCCAATTCGTGACGCACTGCGTCACGAATTGAGCTGGACCCACTACCGCAGGCTTCTGCGCGTCGATAGTGACACCGCGCGCACGTGGTATATGGACGAAGCTGCCAACCAAAACTGGTCATCCCGCGCCCTGGAACGCCAGATCAACACCCTCTATTACGAACGCCTGCTCACCAGCCGCGATCGACCTGCCGTCCGACAGGAAGCCACCACCAACATCCAGAAAATGAAAGCACACCCACGAGACTTCATCAGGGACCCGGTGATGCTGGAGTTTCTTGGCTCAACCAACGCAGGTTTGACTCAAGAAACCAATCTGGAGCAAGCATTGATCCATCAGCTTCAAGCCTTCCTGCTGGAACTGGGTAGAGGATTTGCCTTCATCGCTCGCCAGCAACGCATCAGCACCGAGAGCAAAGACTTCTACATCGATCTGGTGTTTTACAACTACGTACTCAAGTGCTTCGTCATCTTCGATCTGAAGCGCGGCGAACTGACTCATCAGGATGTTGGCCAGATGGACATGTACGTACGCATGTATGACGACCTCAAGCGCGGACCGGAAGATGGCCCCACCGTCGGCATCATTCTCTGTGCGAAAAAAGATGAATCAGTGGTGCGCTACTCGGTGCTGAAAGACAACGAACAACTCTTCGCCAGTAAATACAAAACAGTCCTGCCCAGCGAAGACGAACTCCGCACTGAACTGGACCGGGAGCAGGCGGCAATCGAGGAGCGACTGCTCGATCAGATCCCCCTGTGAACACAGATGGATTGTCCACCCGCCGCACGAAGACTATCGTTGGCAGCTACCCGCAAAGGTCTGAAGCCGATGAATTTGCAGGACATGTCACTGGCCCCCACTCAAATCGAGTTGCCGCTGCCAACTCCCGTTTCTGGCGAACCATTCAAAGAGCCCGCCGCAGACGGCTTCATCCTCGGCGGTTTCACCTGGCGGCACGCCTTTCAGGACCTCGTGCGCCCGGTCGTCATCATCAACGCCGCCACGTCAGTCCGCTGCCGGCACTATTCGCGCTTCGCCGACTACCTGTTCGCCAACGGCTTCGATGTCATCACCTATGACTACCGTGGCATCGGCGAATCACGCCCTGCGTCATTGAAAAATCTCGACGCCTCATGGACTGATTGGGGCGCGCTGGATTTCGAGGCGATGCTCAACCGCGCTCAGCGCGAATTTCCCGGCCAGCCCATCGATGTCGTCGGCCACAGCTTTGGCGGCTGTGCGGCGGGCCTGGGAGCCTCAGGGCAGCTGATTCGGCGACTGGTCACCGTCGGTGCGCAATTCGCCTACTGGCGCGACTACGCGCCCACTCATCGCTGGCGGATGTTCGGCAAGTGGCACGTGGTGATGCCTCTGATCACAATGATCTATGGCTACTTCCCCGGAAAGCGTCTTGGCTGGCTGGAAGACACGCCCGCCGGTGTCGTTAGGGACTGGAGCACGCCCACGCGCCGATATGAAACGCGGCCCAGCGGTCGCACGCTGGCCAAAAAACCAGGGGCGACGATGAAAGCCAGGACACTGGCCATCAGCATCACAGACGATCCTTACGGCACGATCCCGGCCATCGAACGCCTGCTCGGCTACTTCAGTGGCGGTACGAACACCCACTGGCGAATAGCCCCCGAAGACATCGGCGAAGCAGAAGTCGGACATTTCGCCTTTTTTCGTAGCGCATACCAAGCCACACTATGGCCCATTGCATTGTCCTGGCTGCAAAGCGGTGAACTGGCCCCCGATACCCCCGGGCGGACAGTACCGCGCAGCGAGTCCTTTTAACGCACGACGGATCAAAACCATGGCCTCCGCCAACAAGCAGCAAAAACGCGCCACCCGCGCCAAAGCCAAGGCCAAGCAGAACCGCACCCAACGGGCTGCCGCGCCGGTCGAGCTGGACCCGAACGATGATCGCATCGACTTCGAATCGGTGGACCTCACCGAGCTGTTCAAGAAAATGATCGACGCTGAAAAAACCAGTCAGCAAGCCATGTGCATCGCTTTCCTTGAAGACCCATTGCTGGAACTGGTGTACGAGCAGGAAGGCGAAGAAGGCGCGATGGACTTCATCCTCGCCGCGCTGATCGAGTACCGCCAATGGTCCACCGAGGTCGATGAAGCCGGTGCCCTGGCGTGGATCGAATCCCCGGCCTTCCAGGCCGACTATGTAGCGGCCTCCGACATCATCGCAGCCCAAACCCAACAGAAACCGAACTGAGTTCCCATGGCCTCCCTGAACAAGCAACAGAAACGCGCCAAGCGCGCCAAGATCAAAGCCAAACAGATCAACATCCACGGCAGGAAACCCGCCGCGCTGGATGACGATCTGGGTGAAATCGGCGAGCCGATCCCGGAATACACCCTGGCGATGTTCAGCAAGATGCGCGACGCCGAAGCTGTCGGCCGCAGTGAAATGCTCTCCGTGCTGCTGACGAACCTCGCCTTTATCATCATTGACCATCCAGAACTGCTGGACATGGAAAACGCCGACGATGAAGGCATGGCCGCCACTCACCTGGCCGCCGACATGTTGATCGACTACCGCATGTGGGCCGACGGCATGGATCGCGAAACCGCCCAGGCATGGCTGACCGACCCGCAATTCATCACCGACTTCGGCATTGCGCTGGACAGCTATCGCCAGTCGCCGGATGCACAGGAAGAAAAGGGCGAATAAAAGCCCTCAGAAATAGAAACGGCCGCTTGTCATCACTGACAGCGGCCGTTTTTTTGTACGCAGCAAACCGGAAAATGTGGACGACCTCCCGTCAGCGGTAATGTATATCCCATTGACATATCCCTTTAGAAAACTATTCTTCAGACTTACTACACCCGCCACTGCTTGAGGAGGCAAAAATGGAACAGACAACGCTTTTCATGAGCAATCGAAGCCAGGCCGTTCGCCTTCCCAAAGCTGTTGCAATGCCTAGCGATGTAAAAAGAGTGAACGTGGTCGCCATCGGCCGCGCTCGCATCATCACACCGGCAGACGAGACATGGGACAGCTGGTTCGACGGGGACAGCGCAAGTGCAGACTTTATGACCGATCGCGACCAACCCGCTGATCAGGAGCGCGAGTCGTTCTGATGATCAAGTTCATGCTCGACACCAACATCTGCATCTTCACCATCAAGAACAAGCCGCAAATCGTAAGAGAGGCTTTCAACCGTCATGACGGACAGTTGTGCATCAGTGCGGTGACGCTGATGGAGCTGATCTACGGCGCCGAAAAATCTGCGACTCCCGAAAAGAATTTGGCGGTGATCGAGGGCTTGGCGGCTCGCCTCGAAGTCTGGCCTTTCGACAATGAAGCAGCTGCACACACCGGAATGATTCGATCCGAGCTTGCGAAAGCGGGAACACCCATAGGCCCCTATGACCAAATGATTGCCGGACATGCGCGCTCGCGCGGACTCATTGTGGTAACCAACAACCTGCGAGAGTTTGAGCGGGTCAAAGGTTTACGCGTAGAAGACTGGGCTCATCCGGATTGAATTAAACGCATCCAACAAAAACGGCCGCCTGTCATCACTGACAGCGGCCGTTTTTTTACAAACCTGAAAACAACAATCAGGCAGCCGCAGCTTCCAGACGTGGAATTTCCATCCCGACCTTGGCGCTGGCGTAGCTCAGGTCACCGCTGGCGATGGATTGAGCCTTGAAACCGGCGCCGATCAGGTCGCGCACGTACAGCTTGTTGTAGATGAACATGAACACGAAGTTGCTGAGGCCGAATGTGACGCAGGCCACGATGAACATGATCGCTGCCCACTTGATGTCGCCACGGAACAGTGGCGGCAGGAAGCCGAAGAAAAACACGGTCCACGAGAAGCCGATCGGGGCTTCCTTCATGGCTCCGGTATTAGGGTTTTTGAACACAACCGATGTAAACGCCATGCCTGTCTCTCCTTGATGCCCCAATGAGTAAGCTGAATGGCCGGGCTAGCTCCATACAGCGCTGGCTCGTGACTGCCGCGCAAACGGCAGGCGCACGCAAATGCATCTGTGACAAGCATCAGATGAGGGAGCAGGCAAGAAAGGGTCGAGGGGCTTTAGCCGGGAAGGCTGGGGCGTCGAACAATCCGTGTCCTGAAACTCCATTGCATCCCGCAACAGCGAGATACACATTCGGCAAGGAGGCTACTATCTCGACATCATCGTGTCCATCAGGGAGCAGACCGATAAACCCCCTGAATGAAAGCAAAAACGACCGCGATCATGGCTGATGGCGGTCGTTTTCATTACATCGACAGTGTGCGTAAAGCTTAGCGCGCCACTGCGCCAACCAGTTGCTCATTGCGACGACGGCGAGCCACCAGCAAACCGGTAGCCACCACCAGAGCACTCAGCAAACCGGTCGCGAGGATCTCCACACGGTGGGCGTCCTGGAACAGCATGATGGTCAGGGCCGCGACGATGAAGACGATCACCGCGTAGGTCAGGCCCGGGAACAGCCACATGCTGAAGGCGATTTTTTCACCGCGGGCCATACGCTGTTTGCGCATGCGCAGTTGCGAGATCGCGATCACCAGGTACACCAGCAACGCGATGGCGCCGGAGCTGGCCAGCAGGAATTCGAACACGGCAGCCGGAGCCACATAGTTGGCGAATGTTGCCAGGAACGCTGCACCCGTGGACAGCATCACCGCCCAGTATGGCGTGCCACTTTTGTTGGTGCGCGTGGACACGGCCGGTGCATCACCGCGCTTGCCCAGGGAGAACATCATGCGCGACGAGGTGTACAGCGCCGAGTTCAGGCAGCTGGTCACAGCAACCAGTACCACGATGTCGACGATCATCTTGGCGTTCGGGATGCCCATACGCTCAAGCACGGTCTGATAGGAACCGACGCTGGCCAGAACCGGGTCGTTCCATGGCACCAGGGCCACGACGATGAAGATCGAAACGAGGTAGAACAAACCAATCCGCCAGATCACCGAGTTGGTGGCCTTCGAGATTTGCTTGCCAGGGTTCTTCGATTCTGCGGCCGCGATGGTCACGATCTCGGTGCCCATGAAGGAAAACATGGTCGTCAGGATCGCGCCCAGTACCGCGCCCATGCCGTTTGGCAGGAAGCCCTGGGTGTCGAAAATGTGCGAAACGCCGCTCACCTGGCTGTTCGGCAGGAAACCGAAGATCGCCGCGATGCCCAGAATGATGAAACCAATGATCGCCACGACCTTGAGCAGGGCGAACCAGAACTCGAACTCGCCGTAGTTCTTCACGCTGAACAGGTTAGTGATGGTCAGCAGCATCGTGATGACCAGGGCGAAAGCCCAGATGTCCACGCCAGGGAACCAGGCGTGCAGGATGGTCGCGGCGGCGTTGGCCTCCAACGGGATCACCAGCACCCAGAACCACCAGTACAGCCAGCCGATGGTGAAACCGGCCCAGTGACCGATCGCACGATCGGCGTATGTCGAGAAGGAGCCGGTGTCTGGCGAGGCAACCGCCATTTCACCCAGCATGCGCATCACCAGCACCACCAGCATACCGGCGGCTGCATAAGCCAACAGCACGGCCGGGCCTGCTGCAGCGATCGCGTGGCCCGAGCCAACGAACAGGCCGGCGCCGATAACCCCGGCGATCGACAGCATGGTCACATGACGCGGTTTGAGCCCCTGTTCGAGGCCGTTAGAGCTTTGGGTATTGCTCATTGAAACTACCTTTGTAAGGAAAAGCGAATGCGTGCATCCCGTCGTGAACTCTCTTCTGTAAAAAGAAACCAACGGGGCGTTCCGGAATCTGCACGCAATAATTGCGCCAAAATGTTTCAAAACCCTCTAACCCGGCGATCTCACCCTGACCGGACAGTCATCGCAAGTCATTGAAAATAATGGCACTTCGCCAGAGCGTTACCCTGCGACTCACTTAAGGAACGAATCAGCGCACCGGAAACACACCCAACAAATGCTCAACGCACAATAAAAGTGCGGATCAGGAACGTTTGGCCGGTTAGCGCTTCCAACACCCCGCCAAAGCTGGCAACATCGCGCCCTTTTTTACGGGACAGCCGCGCCACATCGGGTTCAAACGGCTGTTCGGTTGATAGCAGCGCGACAGTCTGCTGTACCGATGCGACAACCTGTCACATGCCACCCGTTTACCGCCCGTAGCGCTGTTGGCTGCCATTCAGACGCTATGCTAGGTTGGCCGCCTCGCCAGGAAGGCCCGCCAACAGCAGGAGCGCAACATATATGAGGAACGCACATGGCTGAGGCCACGCCCGCGCTTGAAATCCGCAACTTGCACAAACGCTACGGACAGCTTGAGGTGCTCAAAGGCATCTCGCTGACCGCCCGCGACGGCGATGTGATCTCGATCCTGGGTTCCTCCGGCTCCGGCAAGTCCACGTTCCTGCGTTGCATCAACCTGCTGGAAAACCCGCACCAGGGTCAGATCCTGGTGGCCGGCGAAGAACTCAAGCTCAAAGCCGCCAAGAACGGCGAACTGGTCGCGGCCGACGGCAAGCAGATCAACCGCCTGCGCAGCGAGATTGGTTTTGTGTTTCAAAACTTTAATCTGTGGCCGCACATGAGCGTGCTCGACAACATCATCGAGGCCCCACGCCGCGTGCTCGGCCAGAGCAAGGCCGAAGCCATCGAAGTCGCCGAAGCCTTGCTGGCCAAGGTCGGCATCGCCGACAAGCGTCATGCGTACCCGGCGCAACTGTCTGGCGGCCAGCAACAGCGCGCGGCCATTGCCCGCACGCTGGCGATGCAACCCAAGGTGATCCTGTTCGACGAACCCACCTCCGCCCTTGACCCGGAAATGGTCCAGGAAGTACTTAATGTCATCCGCGCACTGGCCGAAGAAGGCCGCACCATGCTGCTGGTCACCCACGAAATGGGTTTTGCCCGTCAGGTGTCCAGCGAAGTGGTGTTCCTCCACCAGGGCCTGGTAGAAGAGCAAGGATCGCCACAGCAGGTGTTCGAAAACCCGCTTTCGGCGCGCTGCAAACAATTCATGTCCAGCAACCGCTAACGGAGCTACCCGCATGCAGAACTACAAAAAGGTCTTCCTGGCAGCCGCCGTCACCCTGGCGTTCAGCGCCGGTGCCATGGCCGAAACCCTGAAGATGGGCATCGAAGCGGCCTACCCGCCGTTCAACAACAAAGATGCCAGTGGCAATGTCGTCGGCTTCGACAAGGAAATCGGCGACGCCCTGTGCGCCAAAATGAAAGTCGAATGCACCGTGGTCACCTCCGACTGGGACGGCATCATTCCGGCCCTGAACGCCAAGAAGTTCGACTTTCTGATCTCCTCGATGTCGATCACCGACGAGCGCAAGCAGGCCGTCGACTTCACCGACCCGTACTACTCGAACAAGCTGCAATTCATCGCCAAGAAAGACGTCGACTTCAAAACCGACAAGGATGCGCTGAAAGGCAAAGTGATCGGCGCCCAGCGCGCGACACTGGCCGGCACCTGGCTCGAAGACAACATGCCTGGCGTTGAAACCAAGCTTTATGACACCCAGGAAAACGCTTACCTCGACCTGACCTCCGGTCGTCTGGACGGCATCCTGGCGGACAAATACGTCAACTACGAGTGGCTGAAAAGCGACGCCGGCAAGCCTTACGAATTCAAAGGCGACCCGGTGGAAGAAAGCGACAAGATCGGTATCGCCGTTCGCAAGAACGACCCGATCCGCGAGAAGCTGAACGTCGCACTGAAAGAAATCGTTGCTGACGGCACCTACAAGAAGATCAACGACAAGTACTTCCCGTTCAGCATCTATTGATACTGACCTGCCGGACCGGTGCCGTTTTCTGACGGCGCCGGTCCCCGGCCTTGCCTGCCGCGATTTGAAAAGAAATCCATGATTATCGACCTCTACGGATTCGGCCCGGCGCTCGCCGCTGGCGCGCTGATGACTGTGAAACTGGCACTTTCGGCCCTGTGTCTCGGGCTGGTGCTCGGTTTGCTCGGCGCCTTGGCCAAGACTTCCCCGTACAAGCCGTTGCAATGGCTTGGCGGCACTTATTCGACACTGGTACGCGGCATTCCGGAACTGCTCTGGGTGCTGTTGATCTACTTCGGCACGGTCAACCTGATGCGTGCCCTGGGCGAGTTTTTCGGCAACCCCGACCTTGAACTCAATGCCTTTGCGGCCGGCGTGATTGCGCTGGGCCTGTGCTTTGGCGCCTACGCCACGGAAGTGTTCCGCGGTGCAATTCTGGCAATCCCCAAAGGCCACCGCGAAGCCGGTGTGGCACTGGGCCTTTCGAAATTTCGTATTTTCACCAAGCTGATCATGCCGCAGATGTGGCGCATCGCCCTGCCCGGCCTGGGCAACCTGTTCATGATCCTGATGAAAGACACCGCGCTGGTGTCGGTGATCGGCCTGGAAGAAATCATGCGTCACGCGCAAATCGGCGTGACCGTGTCCAAACAGCCGTTCACCTTCTATATGGTGGCCGCGTTCATGTACCTGGGCCTGACGATTCTGGCCATGACAGGCATGCACTTCATGGAAAAACGCGCCGCTCGCGGCTTCGCGAGGAGCACCCAATGAACTGGGAAGTCATCATCAAGTGGCTGCCGAAACTGGCTCAGGGCGCAACGCTGACCCTGGAACTGGTGGCCATCGCCGTGATTGCCGGCCTGTTGCTGGCGATTCCGCTGGGCATCGCGCGTTCGTCACGCCTGTGGTGGGTACGGGCATTTCCCTACGGCTATATCTTCTTTTTCCGTGGCACGCCGTTGCTGGTTCAGCTGTTCCTGGTCTACTACGGCCTCGCGCAGTTCGATGCGATCCGTAACAGCTCGATGTGGCCGTACCTGCGCGATCCGTTCTGGTGCGCCACGGCGACCATGACCTTGCACACCGCGGCCTACATCGCCGAGATCCTGCGCGGTGCGATCCAGGCGATTCCACCGGGCGAGATCGAAGCGGCACGGGCGTTGGGCATGTCCCGGGCCAAGGCGCTGTTCTACATCATCCTGCCGCGAGCGGCGCGCATCGGCCTGCCGGCGTACAGCAACGAAGTGATCCTGATGCTCAAGGCCAGCGCGCTGGCCAGTACCGTGACCCTGCTGGAACTGACCGGCATGGCTCGCACCATCATTGCCCGGACGTATTTGCCGGTGGAGATCTTCTTCGCCGCAGGCATGTTCTATCTACTGATGGCTTACGTGCTGGTTCGCGGTTTCAAGCTGCTGGAGCGCTGGTTGCGCGTCGATGCCTGCCAAGGGCGTTGATTCCCGCGTGTTGACGGGCGAGGCCCTGCTCGCCCGCTTCATGGCGCTGGATGCTTTTCTGATCGAGCACCAGGCGCTGTGGAAGCCTCGACCGTTTACTCATCTGCAACTTCCTTGGGAAGCGTCCTACCCGGAGCTGGCTGAATGGCTACGCGGGCGGTCGCTGGAAGACGCGGAAAACAGTCATAACCAACCTTGTCTTCTGGATGCGCCGGAACCGTTTGCTTCGCTGGCGGCGCTATCCCTTGAGCTAGGCTCGGTGGGTGAGCTGCCGGCTCACACGCTGGAGACCGCAGGACATCGGTTGAATGTCGATGTGCCGGGACGCAAGTGGCAGCAGATCGAGGCGTTTGCCAGTCGGTTGTCGTTTGCTGCGCCACCGATGCATTGGCTGGATTGGTGCTCGGGTAAAGGCCACTTGGGTCGACGTCTGCTGCAAGCCGGTCAGCAGCTCACGTGCCTGGAACAGGATCCTGCACTGGTGCTAGGCGGTCAGGCGCTAAGTCAGCGCCATCAACTGCATGCGCTGCATGTCGAGCAGGATGTGCTGGCACCCGGCGCCGCCTCTTTGCTGAACGCCGATCACACACCGGTCGCACTGCATGCCTGTGGCGATCTGCATGTGCGATTGATCCAGCTCGCCAGCGCCGCCGGGTGCAAACAAATGGCCATTGCGCCGTGTTGCTATAACAGGATCAGTCTTCCTGCATACCAGCCAGTTTCCGCTGTCGGTTTGCGCTCCGACCTACAGCTGTCACTCGACGATCTCTCACTCCCGATGAGCGAAACCGTCACCGCCGGCGCCCGCGTCCGACGTCAGCGCGACACGTCCATGGCCCGACGCCTGGCTTTCGACCTGCTGCAACGGCAACTTCGCGGTGTTGATGAATACCTGCCCACGCCTTCCCTGCCGAGCGCCTGGCTGGACAGATCATTCGCCGACTACTGCCACCATCTGGCCGCATATAAAGAGTTATCCACAGTCGGCCCGCAAGACTGGTCAGCGCTCGAAGCCGCCGGCTGGCAGCGACTGGCCGAAGTACGCAATCTGGAGCTGCTGCGCGGACTTTTCCGACGCCCGCTGGAGCTTTGGCTGAACCTTGATCGAGCACTATTCCTCACCGAGCAGGGTTATACCGTTCGCCTCGGCACCTTTTGTGAAACCCCACTCACGCCGCGTAACTTCCTGTTGCTGGCGGAACGCGCCTAAAACAGCCACAGCCTGTGGATAACTCTGTTGATGAAATATCGTGGATCCAATGTTTACGCCTGTTTCAGGGCTGAAACCAAACTGTTCAATTTTCGTACACCCGAATAAAAAACCGGAAAAACAGGCATTTGCGAGAAAATGAGACTGGATCCACATTTTCGATCTTAACCGCGTGCATCGCCTTCCCCGTTGTGCATAAGCATTAATTCAAAAGAACATAAACGCCCTGGAAATCCTCAACTATCTTTGCCAAGCGTCAGAATTCTCTGACGTCAGGGACAGCAAGGAGCTGGGAAAACATGAGCACATTGAACAGTGCACAGGAAGCCGTCGATACCGTCGCCAACGAAGCCATTGTCGCTGCGCTGCAGCAAACCTTCGCGGTAGGCGGCGCCATCATCAACAACGCAACGGGCGAGGTCATCGCCGCGCTGCATAACAACGTGCTGATGCCTTTCCCTGGCAGCGGCACGACTTACTTTCTACCCCACGACCCGACCGCCCACGGCGAACGACAACTGGTGGACTGGTACTACGAAAACGTCGCGCCACTGAACCTGCCACCGCCCAATCAATTGACCGTCGTCACCACGCTCGACCCATGCGCCATGTGCGCCGGTTCGCTGCTGACCGCAGGATTCAACGTCGCCGTCAGTGCGATCGATGACTACGCGGGTATCAACTACAACAGCCAGTTCACCTTTCCATCGCTGCCGCCGCAGATCCGCCAACAGGCGCAGGACACCTGGGGCTATTACGCGATTGCAGCGCCAGTCAGCCGCGCCTATCAGGGTTCAAACAGCCCGGTATTCGGCGGCCAGACCATCGACTCGGCGGCGTACTTCCTGTGCAGCTCGATCTTCTCCGCCAGCGTCAACACAGTGCGCGACGCCAGCAACAACAGCGGCCTGCCGCCGGATCAACTGCAAAACCCCGCCACCCTGCCGGCGAATAGCAAAGTGCGCCAGGCACTCACGGCGCTCAGTCCGTTCGCGCTGACCGTGCAATCGGCCAACCCGCGCGATCCCGGCGCGGAACTCGCGCCTCCCCTGCTGAAAACCGCGCAGCAAAGCACGGTGTTCAACTCGGTGGCGCTAATCGACCCGTTCGGCAACCTGCTGGTGTGCCTGGGAGGCGTCGAGAACCAGTCGCCGATTCGTACAGCGTTCATGGAAACGACCCGCAGCTATGCCGTCATGCGCTGGACCCTGATGAACGACCCTGATCCAGCCGTTCGCGAACAGGCAGCGCAATACTTGACCCATCCGAAGTACGGCACCTTCGTCTTCCTCTATGCCCCCGATCCAACAACGCCCCAGGCCGTGATGACCTTCGGCGCGTACGGTTCGACCATGGAAGGCCCTGTGCCGCAGAGCTATCCGTCCAACCTGCAATACGTGTTGCTGCCGGGCAACACCACCGCGCAAGCGTTGTCGACACTGGCCCAGAACCTGCCGCCGTTCTATACGCAAAGCGTGCAAGTGGCGCCTGCGCAGGTGCTGAGTCAGGACCTGATCAACGCGGTTAAAAACGGCGTGTGATGCTTCATTGGCCTGCCCCGCAGATGCGTCTGTGGGGCTGGTCTGAAGGCTGCGTAAAAATAGTCTGAATTCAGGGGTTTACAGAACCAACCCAATCGCTATAATCGTCGCCCTAACACGCCGGTATAGCTCAGTTGGTAGAGCAACTGACTTGTAATCAGTAGGTCCCGGGTTCGACTCCTGGTGCCGGCACCATATAAATCAAAGGCTTGCAGCGATGCAGGCCTTTGCTTTTTCTGTCACACGTAACAACGCACGTAACAAGACCGCCATGCTTCCAGCTCTGGCAGCGCGATGGCTCATTTCAAAGGGACGCACTTGTGACCTGGAAGGCTTGGGACTGGAAGTTTATCGTCGGCACTGTGATCGGAATCGCAGCTATGGTCGTTCCTCAGATAGACCTATCGTCCCGCTCGCTAACCGTCCGCCTGTTGGCTTCGTCGTCTTTGCAGCCTGCTCTAAACATTCAAAACCTTCAGATTTCGCTAAACGGTCAGAATGTCGAGTCGCCTTACGTCTCAACCATAGAGCTGGTTAATACCGGATCGAAGTCCATTACCAGTGCAGATTTTGACGGCGCCTTACAAATCCAAATGGCAAATAACGCCAAGTTGATTAGCGCCGAAATCACAAGCACGATTCCGAAGAACATCCCCGTCCGTGTCGCCACATCTGAAAACAAAACGGCCATTTCTCCGTTTCTTTCGAATCCCAAAGACTCCATTACCATCGCCATGATTACCTCTGGACCACGTCCGGCGTTCGAGGTGCGGGCTCGTATCGTAGGTATTAATGAAGTGGCGTTTGAGGACAATACGGTCCAAAGCAGCAGCTATTGGAAATTGCTCGGTAGGCTCGCGAGCTCGTACGGTCTCGTTTTCCTGTACTTCGTTTTCACGCCAATTGCTTTCCGAGACAGGCAATTGACGATGCCGCGTGGCCTCGCTTTCTGTATCGCGATTGCATGTGCGTTTGGAAGTGTTGGAACAGTCAGTCAAAACCTCGACGAGGTGTTGTCTGGCTTGCCTTACCCGAAACAATCGTCCTTCTTAATAGGGCTTGGAGTAACCCTGCTCATGGCGTATCTGGCACTCAGATACACGCGTCGTTTGATAGAAACAAACCGTTTGAAGGACTAAGTGTCGCGACTATACCTCAGCGAGATAGGCCGAACTTTTAGAGCCGTTGTGGTGTGTACGCGTATTGCGAAGCACCCCCTATGCGAAGCGGAAAAAAATTTAGGTTGACCCCTTAAAAGCTTGTCAGTTTTGTCAGATTACTATTCTAACTACTGTCTAACCCTTCTAAACCAAGGCTCTCAGCCGTTTTTATTGATGTCAGAAAGGTGTCAGCGACCTGTCAAAACCTGACAAAACAACAGTGTCAGATTTACAGTTTTCAAGTACCTGATTTATAAGGGTTTTTTATTTCATATGGCAAAACTGACACAAACATCCAGCCTCGGTGTCAGATCGGAAACCCAGTAAATACGGGGCCTCCAGAGCATTTGCTGACAGATATCCATGGTCTGACAGGGATTTGAGGGTCAGGTTAAAAAAACTTTAATGGGGCATCCCATAGCTATCCTTCAAAATGCCCCGGCGCGCACTGATCGAGGAAAAAAGCATGCGTAAGACAGCATCCCGAGCAGCAATACCCATCATCGAAATCATCAAGAACGGCGCGGCTTGGGAGGTGCATTGGGATTACCAGGAAGCACCCGAAAGTTCGATTCTGTTCCAGCGCGGCGAATACCTAAGGGGTTACATCGACGGCACCATGGATGATCTGGGCATTCATCCCGACAATGTGTTGTGTGCCAGCAGTGTGACCGGGACAGTAAAGAAGCTGAGCGAAGATCAGGCTGTGAGGTTGCGTGATGCCCTGAACCGCGTGCTGATCCCGATCGTGACCAAAGAATTTACGCGCCTGCAGAGTGCGAGCGAACTGCCTCACCTTCGATTGATTGATGTCGACGAGTGAAGCAGAAATTGCCGAGCTACGGACAACGATAGGAATTGTCACAGGCAATACGTTGCTTGAGAGCTGAATCGCGGCTAATCTCCAACTCGCTTCGACCCATCTGGTTCTGTTAAACAGAACGAACAGCTCGTCGTTTCGAGAGTCGAATCATTGAAGGGAATGCATTTGATCCGTAGAATGCACCCCCCATCCCATTAACCAACGGAAGCGAGCGTGAATCGTATGATCAAAAACATACTGTCCGGCATTGGCTCCGTCCTGGTTCTTTGCCCAACGAGTGGTTACAGCCACTACAAAGGCAACGGTATAGACTTCGAGCGCAGTGATTACGAAGCTCTAGAAGCTGACGTCAAAGCCATTGGCGATGATTTTTACCAAGCAGCAGAACATGGACGTCAGCATGCAGCCGAAGCGAAAAAAGCCAACAGCGAGTGCCGTTAATACCCATCCAGATGTAAGGGAGGGCCTTGTGGAACGCGAGTCGAAGCCTGCAGGCAATGGCAAAAATATTGTCGCAACCTCGTTCCAAGGCCCCCTGCCCCCTCCTAGTCTGCTTAGAGATTACGACGACGTCGTACCGGGCCTAGCGGCCAAAATCGTTGAGTGGACCACCTCCCAGACAGCACACCGCCAAAAAATGGAGGAACGTGCCATCGGAATCGATGAGAAGCTTTCCACCTGGTACGTTGCGGAAATTATGATTGGCCTACTTCTAGGCTTCCTGATCGCGGTCTCCGTAATCCTTGCAGTTATCTATCTCGCGATGAATGGGAAAGAGATTGCGGCTGGGGCGCTCGGTACGATCGGATTCGGCAGTATGGTCGCGGCGTTTATTACTGGTCGTCGGAAACGCGTGGCTGGTGAAGAAAGCAGCAAGCAAGAAAAGAAAAAGCCTACTAAATAGGTCGCTTTTTTCGCCCCTCGGGGCTCTGTCAAATATTGAAACGGGTCAAATGGCTTGGGGCCTAGGCGCCACGCGCTTTTTGACCCGTTTTAATATTGAATAAAGATCACCAAATACCCGCTGAATCTGAACACGTCCAATCTGAAAAACACACCAAAACCCACGTTTTAAAAGTTTTCGACCAATGAAAATGGGCACTCCGGCGTTCCCCCTTCCGAGCCCGCCTCTCTCGCCGCTGTGAAACCGCGCTGCATTCCCTCTCAAAACTTTGCACTTTGTGAAATGACTGGTCGCCTGCAGAGCCCCACGGCCCGCCTGGGCTGCGGGTTCGTTTGCACTACATCCGGAATTGCACAAAAAACGGACGCAAAGCCCGTCGGCGGGAGGGGGATAAGTGCTTTTTCAGATGTTTTTTTCTTCGCCGGGAGGAATTCCCAACGTGTGCCCCGCCTCGGCCTTGATCTCGTTTCATCGGATCGACATTGCCTCTGCGCATTAAGCGCTATACTGTTTATTCATACAGTATTTTTAGGTTGATTCAGAGGCGAGCTATGAACGCGGAGCATTTGGCAATTTCGGGTGATAGGAGCAGCGCGATTGCGCAGTGGGAATTAATTCTTCGGGACGAAGCTGCACTGCTCGATAATCCTGGGCGTCATCACAAAACACTACTTATTCAGGCCCACACCCTGCTCCGCCTTCAGTTGATCAACCGTGACGATCTAAGCGATCTCCTGGAGCAGGCTGACGGTGCTCTGGCCTACGCAGTGGAAGCACTGATTGATTGCCCCCATGGTGATCAGGCGGGCTAGAACATGCATATGCTTGTTACCCCTATGAGATGTCGAGGCATTGCGCTGACGGTCAAGGAGCGTGGGCGCTATCCAGCGATACAGGGCAATGTCATGGTGAACTCATCAGTAAGCCATGAGCTAGGACGTGCAACAAATATCGCGCGCATTGAAGTGGGCATGCCTCTCGATCCAGACCCGTTGCCGCCTTTGATGGACGCGACCTTAGCAGGGATGGCAGTGACTGGATTCGTTCTGAGTGGCATTGAGTACATTGAAGGGTGTGCATACGCACAATCTTGGTGGTGCCGTCTTAGGTAGCGTACCGTTTTGCGGCCGATTTTAGATCGCAGTATTATCTTAGGTGTGCTATGAATTGGCGGCGGCAGTCGAAGACGGTTGGTTTATATAAAGCGCATCAGGATGGCGCATCAAAATGGATCTCAACGATTTTAAAAAATTAATAAAGTCTCAGGCACCAAAAATCATTGCGGAAGAGTTCATACTGAAGAACTCGATACATGCTTTTGGATCAGAGGCGGATTATAGCGACTACATAAATATTATCCGAAAAGATCACCAGAGTGCTGGTCGAATCGCCATTGTCGGTTCTGCAAACTGGAAGTTTAGTTTAAATCCTGACAAAAACCTCAGTGTATTTCATGAGAAATCTGATATTGACGTGGCGATCATTTGCGCTGATAACTACTTACAAACGTGGGATGAATTAAGGTCATTTCACAGGAATCAATATTATTCCTTAGGGCTGAGCGCAAGACTCGCACTAAGGAGAAACGGAGAAAACGTTTACTCAGGATTCGTTTCGCCGAAGTGGGTTCCATCGCTAAAGTCCAAATTGCGGCAGCGATATGAAAAGCTCACAAACAAATACTCGACTGACTCGGTTGGATATAGAACCGTCAACATGATGTACTTCCGAAACTTGGACGAGACAATTGACTATTATGTACGCGGCATCCGCGCGGCGAGAGGATAGGTATATTTATGGAATATGAAGTTAGTCTACAAACCATTTCTTGGTTCAATCGACTTAAAAGTGATGACAGTTTGCAGATAAGCCCTAAATTTCAAAGAAGGGCCGTTTGGATGGATAAGGAGCGTTCCCTTCTGATGGATACTGTCCTTAGCGACCTTCCATTCCCAGAAGTTTATATGCAAGTGCAAACTAATACCGAGACAGGGCAACAGCAACATATCGTAGTGGATGGACAGCAGCGCATAACGTCTATCTTACAGTTCATCGACAATACATTTCCACTGCCAATTAACGACAACTGGCAGGGACAGTATTTCAGGGACTTAAATACTGAACAGAAGGAATTATTTTGGGATTACAAAATCGTTGTTCGCTTTCTTAGGAAAACAAACGATGATGAAATTCGAAATATTTTCACTAGATTAAATACTAATAACGTAGTTCTCAACGACCAAGAGTTGCGAAATGCAAGATATACGGGACATTTTAAGCAGCTAGCTGAGCGACTAGCGGACAATCCTTACTTTCAAAGTATTGGACTGTTCACTGCGCGAGATGTCCGCAGGATGCTCGACATTGAATATGTTAGTGAGCTTTTGCTTAGACAGGTCTATGGAATCACTAACAAAAAAGACTTATTAGAACTAGCCTACATGGAATTCGACGACGAATTCCCCATGGAGGTCGAACACGAGAATGCGTTCAATACGACCATCGGCTTAATAAAAACAATCCTGGACAAGGAAAACCTTCCACTCTTCAAATCCAAAGGTGTATTTCATTCTTTGTTCGGAGTCTGCCTTGAATACAGCCAAAAAACTGACCGCTTATACTTTTCGAATATCGAAGAAGTAAAGCAACAGCTTACTGAGCTCGTTGTACGCGCCAAACACAATGAGTTCGTACCTGAGGACATCGACATTGCCTCTTATGCAGAAGTTTCCTCTCGATCGACGTCAGACAAATCCAAGCGAGCTGAACGCGAGCGGATTTTTTGGGGAATTGTTAAAGCAGCGGAACATTTAGGCTAGTTCCTACTTAGTAATAACCTTCAGTGCGGTGCCTAAAAGCGCCGCTCGGCTGGCTTTGGCAACGAACTCGGCGACATCGGCCTGGCTTGGTATTGGTCCCTGTACATGAGTGTGAGCCGCCAGTTGCGTATTCATCTGCTGCAGCAGATCGAGCATGTCGCACACCACCTGGAACAGGTTCACGCCACTGGACCCGATCCAGTTCTTCGGCGCCTGCAGCTGCTGGCTGACCCCGGCCACGCTCTTGCGTAGACCCTGGATCTTTTCCTGCATATCGCCACCTACCGTGGCGTTGTGTTTCTGCCCGACCACCAGGTTTAGGTCCCGGCCGGTGGCCTGGTGCAGATCGTCCACCGCCGCCAGACTCGCGGATCCGCCCGACAGCAGCTTGAGTGCGCCCAGCGCCTCAATCTTTTTAATGCCCCCCACCGACTCGGTCGAATGGTCGTCCACCGTCCGGGTGTGATTCTGAAAGCTCTCGGTGTTGTCCAGGGCTTCGACTTCGCGCTCGATCGCCTTGTCCTGGATCTTTCCGTCAGTCTGGCGCAGCCAGTTGCCGTCGGCGTCGACACGCTGCTGGCAGGCCTCGCTGTGCTGCCAGACCTGATCGCCCTTCGGCACCCGGGGCAGGCTCAGGCCGTGCGGCAGGATCTGCGTGATAAAGGGTTTGTTCGGCAAACCGTAGGCGAAGCTGATCACCACCGTGGTGCCCTCCTCCGGAAAGCCGAACATACCCGCCTCTTGCCCACCCATCGGTGCCGGCAACGGCAGGCTGTTAAGGATCGGCAGGTCCGGATCTGGCTCGCCATCGGGCAGCAGCACTTCGACATCGACGCCAAAGCGCGGCCGGAAGTCGTCGCAAAGACCTGGTGCGGCAGGCGCATCAGGGACGGCCACCACACGGCCGAAGCGCGGCAAGTGGTAACCACCACTCAGTTCAGGGAATTGCCGGCCTACTGCGCGGCGGATTGCGTCTTCCATCGGATGGCCATCTGGTTGCCGGCGAGCGTCACGGACGTGATCCGATCGCCTTGGTTGATCGATGCACCTGGTCGCAACCCGGGAAGGGCCGCGACCATCGCGCTTTGATTGCTCTGGTAGCCGTCGAACAGCTCGGCCGGCAGTTGCAGCGGTTCGCGGGTGCCGAAGAAGCTATCCGCCCAACTGCCGACGAACACCTCGCCGTCACCTTGCTGCTGCCAAATAAAGTCGGGGATATTGAACACCGTGGCCAGACTGTCCATCGCCTGATATCCGGTGGCCAGGCCATAGAAATAAGGCGCCTTGACCTTGGCGTAGGGCTGGTCCGGCACCCGAAATCGTAGCCCGGTCTTGGTGCTGATCTCGGCCAGCACAACCTGCAGGTCCACATGGCGCAGATTCAGCGGTAGCGGATTGGCCAGGATCGCGGCCAGCTCGCGACAGGCCAGCACCTGCTCTGTGCTCGAGGCCGTGGTCGAGCGCTCGACGTAGCCGATGAAGTGGCGCTGCAGCGGGGCGTCGTTGTACCCAACATCGAGCATCACCAGGCCCTTTACAGCGGTGCCGGCCTGAATGGTGAACGTCGCCCGACCGGGGCTTTTCAGATCAAGCCGAACGTCCTCTTTGACCAGCGGGTAGACGGTGCCGTTGATCGTCAGCACTTTGTGCAGCTTCATGCTCATTACGGCGTTCCGCCCAGGTAGTTATCGAGTTTCTTCAACGTCGCTTCAAAGCCCGACAGTTCCTCACCCTTGCCATCACCACCGCCAGTCCCGTCGCCGGCAACGGCTTGCCCAGGTGCGGATTGCTTGGTGACGCTGTTGCCGGCACGGCGGTTTTCCACGCGCTCGGGGTTGGAGAGCTTTTCGGACAGGGTGAACTGCACCAACCAGGCGTTGAGCGAATCGTCTTCCCGGGCACTGACGCCTTCCGCGAACTCGACCTCGCGAATACCGAACGCGGCAGCGGTGTCGTTGACGATGCGGTATTTCTTGAGTTGGCCACCGCTGGCCGTGGCTTCCGCCAGGCGCATCAGCGTGCGCAGTTGGTCCTTATCCAAAAAGGGAATCATCAGCGTGACCGCCAGGGTCTTAGGTTTGAATCCCTTGTGCCCCTTATCGGTGCTGCTGGTCTGTCCCGACATGTCATCGGCTTCGATGCGCAGGTTGGCGGTGACCTTCATTTTCTTGCCGAGGATCTGCTCGCCGTCGAGTAGCAATGTCATAGGCCCACCAGCTCGCGCACAAAGCTCAAGCCCTCGAGCGATCCCACCAGCAGCACGCCGGCAGACAGCACCCATTCGTGCCCCGGGGCGTCGCCCTCGAGCAGCGATCGGCGAAGTTCGTTGACGTCACCAGGACCGATCAGCCGCGCGCGCATGCTGCCGTCAGCCCCTCCGTCGGCGAGTAACGCCTTGAGGTCATTCAGCTGTTGATTACGGCCCTGCTGCTGGGCGGCCTTGCGGGTTGCCAGTGCGGCGAGATCCCCCATCGGCGAGCTGTCGGCCGCGTAGCTCTCCAGCATCGCCAGTTGACCGGACATCGATTGTTTGGCGGCCTTGACCACGGTGCAGCGCTCGAGCGGCAGTGATTGCCAGCGCGGCAACGGGCCAGAACTGGGGATCACCCACTTTTCCGTTTCCAGCGTCGACAGGTGTTGCGCTCGTCGTTCAGCCCGCACCAGGTCAGGAATCGGCAGCAACGCATTGAAGCGTGACAACGTGCCGGCCCACTGGGCGAAGTTCGTGCCCAGGAACAGCAGCGACAGCGCGTATTGCGGTCCGGTTGGGCGACCGGAGTCAGTGCCGTCAGTGAGTTTGCTGGCCAGCTGCTGCAGCAGGTTCGGCGCGGACAGGAAACGCTGATTTCCGCGGCCCTGGCCAATGCCGCTTTGAAATGGGGTCACCGCCAGGCAGGCCGGCGCCTCGCCCATCTGCTGGCTCATTGCGGCACGGCCGGCGGCAATCGCACCTTTTGCCGCATCACCGACCGGCCCCGGGTTGGTGCTGGTCATGCCGTCGAGGCTCGCCAGGCGCAAAGCGGTGCTGACTAGCTCGCCGCCGGCCAGCTCCTTGGCCGCGTCCAACCCATCCATCCATTGCGTGGCCTGCTCGGGCCAGCGCATGGTCACCGGTGCCCAGTTCATGGCAGTACGTCCTCCCATGTCACCCGCTCCAAGGCGTCGACGTCACCGGCGGCCAAGGCTTGATCAAGTTGCTGTTTCAGCTCGTTGGCATGTTGTAGCAGCTGCAGCTTGAACAGGGTGAAGTCGTCACCGACTTGGCGCAGTTGCGCGAAGGTGTGCGGCCGGAAGGCCTTCGCCCCCTGCTCGTTACGGCAGGCGTAAGGCATATCAAACCCGCGCAACACCGCACCGGTGAGGTTCAGTTGATCATCCCACTGGCTGCTGTACTGGAACGACTCGCCGAGGGCTGATGATGCAAATCCACCTGTAATGACAGCCTCACAGGCTTGGTTGATCTCAATCACTTTGGCCGTGTGAACCGCCTGTGGGTCAAGCGCCCAACGACCTTTCTCCCAGTGATGCGAAGCCGTCGGCGGTCGCTCTTGAGTCATCGTCTCAGGCAGTGCCCCGAGTCTGCTCCACTGGATGGCCGCACCGGTTTTGGTCTCGTAAACCGTTCCCCGGTGATCGTCCAGCTGTTCCACGGATTCGCCGATCAAGGCCCAAGCCTTGCCGGACGCTGGTGCCGCCAGTGGCTCACTGAGCTGCACGAACCCGGCCGGGATCAGAACGCCGGCACCTGGAACAGGTGGCAGTACAACAGGCCCCGTCAGGGCACCGGCGGTGTCTTGTTGATAGATAGTCATAGAGGTTCCCTCAGATCAGTTTCATACGGCCGGGCCAGGCGATGTTGTGAGGGCGAGCAGCGCCGGTGGATGCCTGGTCACCCGCTTGCCCGGGCAGCGCGTAGCCGACACTTGGGGGAATACCAACGATACGCATGCCCCCGTAGTCCGCGATTTCATAGGAGTCCATACCCGCCACGGTTTGAGTGCGCGACACATTTGGTGCAATTCCGGGGACAAAGGTGTTCCATAGCCCGTCCCCGTTGTCATCGACCACAAGCAGCGAGCCTTTTTGCGACGAGCCCGGGGCCCGCCCCGAGAGCGTTAGATCGCCTTGCCCGGCCGCTTTGGCCGGTATGCTGAGGGTCAGTGTTTTGCCAGGAATATCGAAGCTGGCCACCGTCGTGCTTGGCTGAAGATTCGCACCGGTGATAGGCATCCCGACATAGGGCCGAACACCGCGAAAGTCGACCAGGGTCACCAGTGCCGCATTCAATGTGGTGGTGCCCTGAATAGCCGGACGCTCCAGGCGCCCGGAGTCGTCAACGATGCGGATGAATTCGCCGGTGCCCGTTGGGCCTCGGAATGTCGAAGCCCCGTCACCGCTGGTCCACCCGCCCTCAAGTCCCACACGCAGCGCTTCGGTGGTCAACATCCCCGACGATTGCGCGTGATCCCAAAGCCAGGGCCATTCGGCGCGGTTGTACGTCACGCCACCCAGGGGACCATTACCTCCTGGCTGGAACGCTACGGTGGTTTCAAAGGTTGGGCGACCAAGAGGCGCACCGTCCAAACGCCCAGCGGGCAACCAGCCGCCGGCACCATCGCTAACCAGGTGCCACCAATCTCCGGCACCCATCAGGTAAAAGAAGCCGTAACCGGCTGAGGTGAGGTGCGTGTGAAATTTCACCTTGTCCGTGCCGGCGGCCTTAATGGTCAGGCGATTGGCGGTGTTATCCACACGGCGTACGATCAAATCGATCATCCCCAAGGCGGTGTTGGATGCCGGCAGGATGAACAACCGATCCCCCGCCGAAGCATCGAGCAGCACCAGGCCTCGGTGTGAGGCGCTCAGCACGGTGTCGACCGTCAACGTCGCCGTGACTTTCTGGCGAGAGCCACCGACCACCTGGCCACGTGCATTGATGGTCAACAGGTCATAGATCCCACCAGCCGCGCCAGTGCGCCCCGCCTCCATTTCAAACGCCAGTGGCGTCGTGTTCAGGGTGATAGGGCCGTCGGTGGTCAAGCGCCAGAGACTGTCGCCGAGGGTTGCCCCCTGCTCGGCATGAACGAACAGTCCTGGTGTCACCTCCAGATCCGTATCGGCGTCGGCCGATCGAGACCAGGCACCTGCTGCAGCGTTGTAAATCCCGTTAGCTGCTGCGTTCACCTGGTCTTTCACCAGCACACGCGCGCCGACTGGCAACGCCGTGGCCCAGTCACCACCGGCCTGAATAGCCAGGTCCGAAAGCGTCACCGGTGCGGTGGTGGTGAACAACACCGAGTTCTTCGTGTCTTGCAGGTCGAGGGCTGCCCGCACCATTTTGGTGGTGGCCAGCACTTCGCTGTCACTGACAGTCGGGTCGTCGGACTTGGCGTTGGGCAGGTTGCCCAGATCCACGTCATCCTTGGTCGTGGCCCGGGCGCGCAGGTTTTCGTAGTCACCCACTCGGGCCGCGAAATGCTGCACCAGCGGCCCGCCGATCGCCTCCACCGACCGACGGTCGATGAGGGTGTTGGCGTTCGGCAGATCCGCGATGGCCAGGCAGTAGTGCTTCACGCCGGCGCTGTCGGTGTAGTCCGGGCGATCGGCTGCGAACACCACTTGCCAGCTGGCCACCACATCGCTCAATTCGCGCTGCAGCGCGACGTCCAGCCAGGCCGTGGTCGGGAACGCCGGCGGCACGATCGGCAACACCACCGAGCGCACCAGGCGAATGCCCTCCACGTAAGCGGTGCCAGTCTTAACCTGGTAAACACCACCGACCTTTTCCACCTGCAGCGAACTGCCGAAGAAACAGGCCCGCCCGAACACGTCGCGGTTGCTCAGGCGTTCGCGCTCATCGATGCCCGCCAGGCGCACGGTGAAGTCATGCTGCCAGGTGCTGGCATCAATGCTGATTCCGGTCAGCGCCTGGGCACCGTCGAAGGCCACCAGGAAGTTACGGGTCAGGTTGTTGCCGATCTGCAGCGGCGGAATGTTGCGGCGCTTGATCTGCAGCGGCACGTAGGTCACCGCAAACAAGGTGCCTTCAGCGGTTTCGAGACCGATCCAGTTGAAATCCCAGTCGCCGACATCGGAGCCGATCTGCGAGCTGTACACCACCTGGTTGGGGTTCACGTAGCCGGCGTTGCCGTTGGGGATGTCGTAGACGTAAACGATCTGCCCAGCAGCCGGTTTCGGCGCGGCGCGATCAACCGGGCTATTCGGATCGAGGCCGGGGACTTTGGCAAAAATGAACCGCGTCACCTTAAGGCCCTGCTGGGCGGCGTGTTTCTGCGCGATCAGGCTTTCACCCGCAAGGGTAATGCTGGCTCCCATGGGGGGCTCCTACAGGCTGGCAACCAGCGTTTGCTGGTCGTCGTTGAAGTCGACCAGGGCCACCCGAAGATTCACGGGGGTCAGGGTCACGAAGTCATAGCGGCGGCACGTGCGGCCGTATTGCTGAATCAACACACGCAGCAGCTCGGGGTTTTGCGACAGCTGCGAATCGGAGAAACGCAGCAGCACCACGTCCCAATCCCGGTCGGGCATGCGCTCCTCGATCTCGACGTAACCGACGCCGAGTCTTTGCAGAATGCGTTTCATGCCGGCGGTGCTGCCGGCGTCTACCGCGTTGATGAAGGCGTACTTCACACGCAGGCGGTAAAGCGCTTCGGGCTCGTCCTTGAAGCGGGTGATGTCGCGCTGCCAGGCCAGCAGGTCGAGCACGGTCAGGTGGCAGGTGTCGGCGTCCATCTGCAGCAAAGGCCAGCGCAACCAACCCTCGACCTGTTCCCACCAGCTCTGGGCGGCGTCCTTGAGTTTGGTCAGCTCGGTGCCGGCCAGCCAGAATTTGAGATCGAGCTTAATCATTGGGCAGCACCTGCAGACTCTGGATCCGGGGGATGTTCAGATCGGACACGATGTCGGCGTTGTCGAAGTGCAGCGACTCGATGCCCGGGAATTTCTGGTGCAGCTCTTCACCGAGTCGGCTGAAGGAAAACCGCGACTGGGGAAAGGTCAGGGTCGGCTGGTAGTCGCTGCTCGTGCTTTCGCGAAAGGCTGCACGGATGAACAACGCCGTTTCGTCGCGCAAGGTTTCCCGCTGGGCCGTGGTCAAAGTCGAGCGTGGCCACAACGTTACCTTCAGGGCGTGTTGGGTTTCAGGCATGACCATCACCAGCAAATCATCGCCGTGGCCATGGTTGCCCAGGTCACGGATGTGCGCGTTGATTTGCGCCAGGTACGTCGCCGCCGGCACGCCTGCCTCAAACAGCACAAAGGCGTTGGCACTGCCCGGCCCACGTGGTGCGCCGTGCTCGAAATACACACCATCCGGACGCACGCCTGGGAAGGCGGAAATCATCGCCCGATACACGGCGTCGGTGTGCCATTGGTTGACCGCCGAGAACTGATTACGCACGCGCAGGCGCAGCTCGTCGTTGGGTTCCTTGTCCGCCCCGGGCGTGGTCAACCAGCCGTCGGCGTTGGCCACCTGGGCAATGCCGGGGATTGGCACTGGCAACACGGCGTAGTACCCCGGCGCCAGGTTAAAACCGCTGCCGACGTCCACCGCTTCGACCGGGATCTGCAGCTGCATGGCGCCATCGGTGAAGGTGCCGACCGCCGTCGTCACCATCTGGTAAACGTGGCCATTGATCGCGGCCGACTGCACCACCGTGCCCTTGGCGACCTCGAGGGCGCCGCCGGCGGCGACCCGGGTGAACAGCAAGAAGCCCTTGGCCTTGGTCGCGCCCTTGCGCTCGACGTTTACACCCCAGGCCAGCATGTCCAGCCAGGCATCCACGGCGGTTTTGACGAAGAAATTCGGCAGCACGGTGGTGATGAAGAAATCGAGAATCCACATCACTGGCTTGGTCACCAGTGCGGTAACCACGCGCCAGAACGGTGACCAGGTGCTGGTGTTGCTCAGCTTGCTGCCCTGGGCAACCACCTCAGCTTCCCACGCCTGGCGCAAGCCTTCTTCGGTGGTCGGGATGCCGGCGTCGGCCAGTGCCTGCTTGAAATCTACGTCGCTCACACCGTTACCTCGATCGTGCCGAACTTCATGGTTTTCGCCGTGACCAGGTACTGCCCAGGTTCGAGCTGGGTGATGAGTGCCGTTCCTGGTACCAGGCGTTCGTCCGCCTCCACCAGCAGCTCCAGTTGCTGGATGCAGTCGCGCTGTTTCAGGCTGTTGCGCTCGGCGACCAGGGTCACCAGCAGGCCGCTGTCGCGGATCATGTGCGCGATGTCCTGGGCGATGCTGGCCCGGTCATCGATGAGCACCGGTTGCCGCGACGGATCGAGCACCAGGTCGTTGTCGACGATCAGCAGATCGATGTATTCGCTCATCCGCCCACCGCCATGCTCACCATGTTTTCCATCTCCAACGGGGTCATTGGCTTGTTGTTCTGAATGGTCAGGTTTTCCACGTGGGTGCCCTTGTTCTGGCTGCTGGTGTTGTTCTGGATGCTGCTCAACAAGCCGCCCGGCGGCACGGCCGAGGCACGCGTCGGGGACAGGCTCGGGATCGCCGCGTTGATGGACTGCTGGGTGGCTTGCGCGGCGCTGGCAGAGCTGGCCGCGTTCACCGCCGCATCAGCACCTGGTACTTCCGGGACGCCGCCAAAACGCGCTTCGATGTTCACGCCCGGGATGCTGTTGATCATCTCGATCAGGCTGTTGATGGCCTTGTAGAACACACCGACGATGCTGTCCCACGCGCCCTTGGCCATACCGGACCAGCCACCCATGGAGTTGAACCAGTCAGACAGCACCTTGAATTGCTCGCTGACCCACTTGAAGGCCTCGCTGTTCATCAGGGCGGCCGTCCATTCGTCCCAGTAGTAGACGGCGACCGCGACGATGGCGACCAAGGCCGCGATCCCCATTACGATGACGCCGATCGGGTTGGCAGTCAGGGCAACGTTGACCAGCCAGATAGCGGCCTGCCAGGCCAACATGACGCCGCGCACGACCAGCATGGCCGCGCCGAACAGCGTCAAAATGGACAGGTAGGCGAGGATGGCCAGCTTCTGCAGCACGAAGCCGGCAACGGTGCGCAGGTTCAACAGCTGCACGACTTTCCAGACCGTCACCAGCCCCAACCAGGTCATCTTGCTGATGCCGATCACCATGGTCAGCGCAGACATGGCGAAGATGATCCCGAACACGGTCAGCGTGACGATGCCGATCACCCGGGCGATATTCGGGAACAGCTGGGTCCAGCGGGTCAGCGTGGCGCCGATCGCCACCAGCTTGTTCATCAGCGGTGTCAGGATCGGGATCAGCACCTGGCCAAACACCACGCGCAAGGCTTCGACGGCGGCCGCGAATTGCTGCCACGGGTCCACCATGGCCTTGGCCATTTGCTCGGCGTTCTCCAGGCCGCGAACCTTGCCCAGTTGATCCATGCCGTTGCGCAGACGGTCGGTGTCCTTCATCAGCGCGGTGATGACACGGGCACCTTCACCGCCGAAGGCCTCGATCAGCTTGGCGCCGGCATCGGCGCTGTTCAGGTCGCCAAACTTGCCCTCGAGCTTGCCAAGGATGTCCATCATCGGCAGCAACTTGCCGTTCTGACCGGTGAACTTCATTCCCAGCTTTTCCGAGGCTGCGCCGATGTTTTCGAAGAACGCCTTGTAGATTCCGCCGGCGTCCCCGCCTTCCATGGTGCTGCTGAGTGAGCCGATCACCGCGAACTGCTCGGCCAGGTCGACGCCAAAGGTGGTGGCGATCGAGCCGACTTCCTTGAAGGCGTCCTTGAGCTGGGCGCCGTCGGTGCGGAACAGCTTCACCGCAAGCGCCGTTTGGCCACCGAGTTTTTCAACCCACTCGGCCTTGCCCATGGCGTCGGCCTGGCCCTTGAACAGGTTGTACATGGTGCCCACGTAGGCGCCCATGGTTTCCGCGTCGCCCTTGGTGGCCTTGGCCAGCAGGTTGCTGGTGTTGGTGAATGTGGCCAGTTGGTCGCCGGTGAGTCCCTTGATCGCGCCTTCGATGCTGTACGCCGATGCGACAAAATCCCGGGCGTTTTCACCATAGGCGACGGAAAACTCCAGTGACTTGCGATTCAGAGCGTTCAGCGCGTCCTCGGCGACGCCCAGCGATCGAACCTCGCCCAGGGCGCGGTTCATTTCCAAGGCCGGCGCCAACGATTCGGTGATGGCCGCGCCGGCGCCGATCATGCCGCCCAAGCCCATGCCCATCGTCTTGATGTTCTTTTCGCTCTTCTCGGCAAGGTCGGAAAAACCCATTTTCACCTTGCCCAGGGGCGCAGTGACTTTGTCGGTCAGACTCAAAATGAAGGCCAGGCGGGCGGCGCGGTCAGCCATGCGTGTTTATCCGTTCAGTGCCTGGGCGATGCCGTTGGCAACGGCGATGCCCATGCGGTGCCAATATTCGTCCTCCAGCCACTTGGCGGTGCCCATCACCTCGGGTGTGGGCGCCTCACCAGGAAACCAGCGACCGGACAAGGCCAACAGTTGGCCTAGCCCGTCCGATTTCAGGCGTTCAGCGTGCTCGAGGGCTTTTTTACGATGACTTCAACGTCGGGGCCGTACTCCTCGACCAGCGCGCCGGCGAGTTGCATCACCATCACCGGGTTGCCCAGCAACGCCTTCAACGTGGCGCGCTCTTCCTGCTTGACGGTGTTGACCAGCAGGTTGTTGGCCGGCGCGACCTTGTTGTTCTGGGTCAGGCTGTTGAAGTACTTGGTCACGTCCTGGGGCGTCAGGGTGAAAGTGAATTCTTTGTCGCCGACTTCCAGGGTGATATCGCGTGTTTCGC
>NZ_CATKQM010000030.1:0-58848 GCF_949768225.1 Pseudomonas sp. IT-P44
CTCCTACAGGGGGTTGCATTGCAAATCCGGGCTATGAAAAAGCCCCGCTATCACTAGCGGGGCTTTTTTGTATCTGGCGGGTTCAGATCCCCATGCTGACCAGAGATTGCACAATGTTGCGCAAGGTGCCGGCAATGGCGGGGTGTTCAAGTTCAAAGCGTTCGACGGCCAGGTTTACGCCATCGGCGAGGCTGGAGTCCTGGGTTTTGGTTTCGAGTTCAAGCTCAAGTTCGATCTGTTGCATCAGCGCATGCAGGTCGGCGCGCTCTGCTTCGGTCAGCGGAGGATTCTGTTCCAATTGCTCGCGCAGGGCATTGAGCTGTTGTTGCAGTTCGCGGGCAGGCATGGCGTTCTTCCTTTTATCGATAGGCACTGGCATAGACCGTGGCAGCGCGCCAAAGGTCTATGGCTGACCTTTAGATTAATCCACTCGCGCGCAACCTGCATGATCTCGATCAGGGCTTTTCACCCTTGAGCCGACGCAGGCTGATGTCGGCCAGGCAGGTGTCGAGTTCGCCGAGGTGATCGATCACCGAATGCACGCCCAGGCCGAACAATTGCACGGTGGCCTTGCCGCGCAGGTGTTCGCGTTCCTTTTGGCTCAAGGCCTGCCATTCGCTGGGCGCCAGCCCGCAGAGCGAGCCGCAGGAGGCCAGGCCGATGGTCCACAACCCGGCATTCAGGCCCGATTGCAGCAATCGCGGTTCGCCGCTGACCAGCACGCAACCATCCAGTTGCCCGACATTCAGCGCCATCAAGGCTTGCCAGCATGCATTCGGCGCGGGCCACGGATTGATTGTTGCGGGGTGTTGCGACGGCTTGACCCAGTCGGGCAGGGCGGCGGCCAGAGAGAGGCTCAATGCGGGGGGAAGTTCGTCGAGCCAGGCACAGGGAATCTGCTGGCGCTGCAAACTGTGCAGGCTGTCCAGAGCGCCAGGTGTGACTTCGGCATGCTCGGCGCAATGGTCGCCGTGCTGGCGCGTGCGGGCGCCGAAGTCCACCAGGCAACCGCTGAGGCCAAACAGGACGGCGGTCAGGCTGGGGGCGGCGAGGGGCAAGGTTTCGGCGTGCGGCATGTCAACATCCCTGAAATAGCGTCAAGGCTATGCGCCGCCGGTGACAGTTGAGTGACATGGATGTGAATCGCTCACAGTCATGGCGAATCATCCGTAGGCCATCACGCACGATGCTGCCTAAAGCGGCTTTTCCGTCTTATACTCACCAGCTTAATGTTCGGGCCAAGACGCCCGCGCCAGTACAATCCAAGGAGTTTTTCTATGCGCTGGAGCAATCATCTAGCTCAGTTTTGTGTGTGCGCCAGTGTGTTGCTGGCCCCGTTCGCTGCCCAGGCAGCCACGGAAGAGGACCCTTGGGAAAGCATCAACCGTCCGATCTACAAGTTCAACGATGTGCTCGACACCTATGCGCTGAAGCCTCTGGCGCAGGGCTATCAGTTCGTGACCCCGCAATTTCTCGAAGACGGCATCCACAACATGTTCCGCAACGTCGGTGATGTCACCAACCTTGCCAACAACATCTTGCAGGCCAAACCGGGCGCTGCCGGCGTCGACACCGCACGCCTGATCTTCAACACCACCTTCGGCCTGCTGGGCTTCTTCGATGTGGGCACCAAGATGGGCCTGAACCGCAGCGACGAAGACTTCGGTCAGACGTTGGGCTACTGGGGTGTAGGAAGCGGCCCGTATGTGATGTTGCCGTTGCTGGGCCCAAGCACTCTGCGTGATGCGCCCGCCAAGTTTGTCGACGGCTACACCGGCCCATACCCGTACATCCATGACGTACCGGTGCGTAACTCGATCTTCGCCCTGAACGTCGTCGACACCCGCGCCAGCCTGCTGTCGGCCGAGAAGCTGATCAGCGGCGACAAGTACACCTTCATCCGCAATGCGTACTTGCAGAACCGCGAGTTCAAAGTCAAAGACGGTCAGGTCGAAGACGATTTTTGATCTCGACCGGTAAAAACGAAGAAGGCGGCCTGTTGGCCGCCTTTTTTGGTTTTGGATCCGGGTTATTTCATTTTCAAGATTGTAAGGCCGAGTTTCTGACTGGCGCCGTCCTGTTCTTTAACCCGGACCACCTCAGTGTCGGCTTCGAGCCCTTTGAGTGCCGCATGATCGGAGTCGATCCGCACGCTGAGCCGGTCGCCGACCTTGAACCGACGCGGTGCCTCAACCTGCATGCCACTGCTGGAAAGGTCGATGCAGACGGCTGCAACTTCGTCCCCTTCATGAATCAGCGCGACATCGGCATCGACTCGCATGCGGATGAAATCACGCTTTTCGCTGTAGTCCCGTTCGGTTTGGCTCATGGGCTTCATCCTTCCATTGGGTTACGGTTTTATCAGTTCTTATAACTCTCGGTGATTTGACAAGTAAAGACGTCAAGCGACCATCGGCGTGAGCTTGAAACGCCCCGCGGATGGGAGTACCGTCTGCGCCTTAGAAGGGCACCTCTGGTGTGCCTGTCAGTAGGGTCGATGCCCGAAAGCGGTGCAACAGAGAGGCTAGAAAGCGAATCCAGTAGTGTGTGCGGGGTCAATTGCCCAGCCTGCTACGCCAACCTAATTCTGGCGCCGTTTGCCCACATGCCAAAAACCAGTGCCACGCTGCTGATAATCGATGATGACGAAGTAGTGCGCGCGAGCCTCGCCGCCTATTTGGAAGACAGTGGTTTCAGCGTCTTGCAGGCCAGCAATGGCCAGCAGGGTCTTCAGGTATTCGAGCAAGACAAGCCCGGCTTGGTCATCTGCGATCTGCGCATGCCGCAGATGGGCGGACTCGAACTCATTCGCCAGGTCACCGAGCGGTCACCGCAAACCCCAGTGATTGTGGTTTCGGGTGCCGGCGTGATGAACGACGCAGTTGAGGCCTTGCGCCTGGGTGCGGCGGATTACCTGATCAAGCCTCTCGAAGATCTGGCCGTGCTCGAGCACTCTGTGCGCCGGGCCCTGGATCGCGCGCGTCTGCTGCTGGAAAACCAGCGCTACCGTGAGAAGCTGGAAAAGGCCAACCGCGAGCTCGAAGCCAGCCTGAACCTGCTCCAGGAAGACCAGAATGCCGGTCGCCAGGTGCAGATGAACATGCTGCCGGTCAGCCCCTGGACCATTGACGAATTCAAGTTTGCACACCAGATCATCCCGTCGCTGTACCTGTCGGGTGATTTCGTCGACTACTTTCGGGTCGACGAGCGTCGGGTAGCGTTCTACCTGGCGGACGTTTCCGGTCATGGCGCTTCTTCAGCCTTCGTCACGGTGCTGCTGAAATTCATGACCACGCGCTTGCTGTTCGAATCCAAGCGCAACGGCACATTGCCGGAATTCAAGCCTTCAGAGGTCCTTGGTCATATCAACCGGGGCCTGATCAGTTGTAAGCTGGGTAAACACGTCACAATGGTCGGTGGAGTCATCGACGAGGAGACAGGTTTGTTGACCTATAGCATCGGTGGTCATTTACCGTTGCCTGTGTTGTACACGCCAGACAGTGTTCGATATCTGGAAGGGCGTGGTCTGCCGGTGGGCCTCTTCAATGAAGCTACCTACGAAGATCACGTGCTGGAGCTGCCGCCGACGTTCAGCCTGACGCTGATGTCCGATGGCATTCTGGACCTTTTGCCAGAACCTACACTCAAAGAAAAAGAAGCGGCTTTGCCCCAGCGGGTCAAGGCAGCGGGCGGCACCCTGGATGGGCTGCGGCAGGTTTTTGGATTGGCCACGCTAGGGGAGATGCCGGATGATATCGCCCTGTTGGTGTTGAGCAGGAATCTTTAATGAGTACCGGTAGAATCCAGTTCGCCGAGCAGGACGGCACCTTCGTCCTGAAGTTCGTCGGTGAAGTTCGCCTGACCCTGTGTTCGGCGTTGGATGCGACTATTGAGCGGATCTTCACGGCGTTGAACTTCAACGCGATCGTGATCGACCTGACCGAAACCCGCAGCATCGACAGCACCACCCTTGGCCTGTTGGCCAAACTGTCGATACTGTCGCGGCAGAAAGTCGGCCTGCTGCCGACCGTCGTCACCACCCACGAAGACATCACCCGTCTGTTGCAGTCCATGGGCTTCGAGCAGGTGTTCAACATCGTTGACCGCCCGATCCCGTGCCCTGAGTGCCTGACCGACTTGCCTGACCAGGACCAGTCGGAAGAAGTGGTACGGATCAAAGTGCTGGAAGCGCACAAGATCCTCATGGGGTTGAATGATTCGAATCGTGAAGCGTTTCATGATCTGGTGAATGCGCTGGAGCGGCATTGATCCTTTGAAAGGGTAGGAAGCCTGTACTGGCCTCATCGCCGGCAAGCCGGCTCCTACAAAATCATCATCTGTGTAGGAGCCGGCTTGCCGGCGATGGCGGCCTGACAGCCCCCACATCCCCAAAGCGAGCACCAAACAAACGCACACAAAAAAGGGCGAACCCATCAAGGTTCGCCCTTTTTGCATTGCGCTGAACTAGATCACAGCTTGGCCTGCAACAGCGCCTCAAGCTTCTCCTGGTCCCGGGCAAACTGACGAATCCCTTCTGCCAGTTTCTCGGTCGCCATCGCATCTTCGTTGGACAACCAACGGAACTGCGCTTCATTCAGGCTCAAGCGCGCTTCACCGGTATGACCCGGTGCCAATTTACGCTCCAGCTTGCCAGTGTCCGCCGCCAGTTTATCGATCAAGTCCGGGCTGATGGTCAGACGGTCGCAACCGGCCAGTTGCTCGATCTGATTCAGGTTACGGAAGCTTGCGCCCATGACCACGGTCTTGTAGTCATTGGCCTTGTAGTAGTTGTAGATACGCGTCACCGACTGCACGCCCGGATCATCCGCGCCGGTGTAGTCGTTGCCGTTGGCCTTCTTGTACCAGTCGTAGATGCGGCCCACGAACGGCGAAATCAGGAACACACCCGCATCGGCACACGCCGCCGCCTGGGCGAACGAGAACAGCAATGTCAGGTTGGTCTGGATGCCTTCTTTTTCCAGGATTTCGGCAGCGCGGATGCCTTCCCAGGTGGAAGCGATCTTGATCAGCACGCGGTCGCGGCCGATGCCGGCCTTTTCATACAGCTCGATCAGACGGTGCGCACGCTTCAATACGGCGTCAGTGTCGAACGAGAGGCGCGCGTCCACTTCTGTGGAAATACGGCCCGGAATCACTTTCAGGATCTCTTGCCCTACCGCGACGCCAAAACGGTCGCTGGCCAGGCCCACATCGCCCTTGCAGTCGCTGACGCAAGCGTTCAACAACTCGGCATAGCCGGGAATGGCCGCTGCTTTGAGCAGCAGGGAAGGGTTGGTGGTAGCGTCCACCGGTTTAACGCGAGCGATCGCTTCGAAGTCGCCGGTGTCGGCAACCACGGTGGTCATCTGTTTGAGTTGTTCCAGCTTGGAAGTCATGGGCGTGCTCTGTCCTATGGGTCTAATGACATTACCCGAGCGCTGACAGCCACTCAAGGGCACATGTACGTATCGAAGGCCCCGGCGGCAACATCTGGAAAACGGATGTTTGAAAGGCGGGGCGCGGTGTCCGTAAATACGATGCCAAATCCGGGCGCAGGTTCAACGCGGGTGACCGTTAACGCCCTTCAAGCAGCTCCGCCGCCTGATCCAGCAACGCCAGAGGCTCCTTGGCCTTATGGATATCCACCGACAACAACTGCCGAAACTTGCGCGCCCCCGGAAACCCGGTGCCCAGCCCCAGCACATGCCGGGTGATGTGGTGCATCGAACCGCCTGCATCAATATGCGCCGCGATATAAGGCCGCAACTGCGCCAGCGCTTGCGCCCGAGTGATCACCGGTGCCGTGCTGCCGAACAGTTGCTGATCGACCTCAGCCATCACATAAGGATTGTGATACGCCTCACGACCGAGCATCACACCGTCAAAGGTCTGCAAATGCTCGTGACAGGCCTCCAGCGTCTTGATCCCGCCGTTGAGAATAATCTCCAGCTCCGGAAAATCCTTCTTCAACTGCGCCGCCACGTCATAACGCAGGGGCGGAATATCGCGGTTCTCCTTCGGCGACAACCCCTCCAGAATCGCGATCCGCGCATGCACCGTAAAACTCGTGCACCCGGCATCGCGAACCGTGCCGACGAAATCACACAACTCCTCGTAACTGTCCCGGCCGTTAATCCCTATCCGGTGCTTCACCGTCACCGGAATCGACACCGCATCGCGCATCGCCTTCACACAATCGGCCACCAACTGCGGATGCCCCATCAACACCGCACCGATCATATTGTTCTGCACCCGATCACTCGGGCAGCCAACGTTCAGGTTCACCTCGTCGTAACCGTGCTCCTGCGCCATGCGCGCGCAGGCGGCCAGGTCCAGCGGAACGCTGCCACCGAGTTGCAGGGCGAGAGGGTGCTCGGCTTCGTTGTGACGCAGAAAACGCTCGTGATCGCCATTGAGCAGCGCGCCGGTGGTGACCATTTCGGTGTAGAGCAGGGCGTTCTTGGAGAGCAGGCGCAGGAAAAACCGGCAATGCCTGTCAGTCCAGTCCATCATCGGCGCCACACTGAAGCGGCGGGAAGGCTCAGAGCGCGAAAGGCTAGTCGTTACGGGTGCTTCAGGTTTTTCGACGGTCATTGGTACTGATCTTTTATACGGCGGTTTTTACCCATTTTCCTTGTTGTTGAACGTCGATTGCCATGAAGTAGCAAGCGAATTCCGCAGGTAGCAACTGGAAATGGGCACGATCACATCACGCAAGCGCAAGGACAACTCGACGGCCTACACGGCGCAGATACGGATCAATAGGGACGGGCGCACAGTTTATCAGGAAAGCCAGACTTTCGACCGCAAGCAGGCTGGAGGCGTGACGCTCCGGGATTGAGGAAGACAGATCTGATACGCACCTGATAGCATCTGGCTATCAATTTCGATGTGCGTTTAGGAAGGGAGTCCATGCCAAAAAGAATTTTTGCCATAGCGCTAGCCGCTATGGGAGCTATCACTGGAATGCAGAGTGCTCTTGCCAGTGACAACCTGTTTAAAAGTTACGCCTATGACAGTCCTCTCGCGAATTACACCGAGGCCGCGGGCTTCTATGACTGCTCAGCAGATGTGGGAGCTACTGCAAGGTGTCTCGACGATGTGGGTTTTATCGATCATAAATTCACAGCGAGTCTAGTTTTCAGTGGTGACAAACTTGTTATTGTTTCGCTGTTTACGCCCTACGATCGCGATGTGTTCGCACGGTCAATTGGCGCTCTTTCCAAGACGTTTGGTCTGCTTGCACTGACTGATGGGAAATCGGTGTTGGACCTTGTTGATCTCGCAGGCAAAGTAAAAAACAAAGATGAATACGCCGCCAAGCTCTCGAATTACGAGAGTGTTGCTTTGGCCGCCAACGATTTGACCTACACCTTTTTTGAAGGAATTACCTCGGCCAGTGGTGCTTCTAGCGCTCATAGCGTGGTGGCATCAGCGCCTGACAACATTCGAGGGGCTGATTTGATTGTTTCTGGTGAGGGCGATGAGTCCATGATCATCATCAAATTTTCTTTCCCGAAACTCGATGAGCACAAAATGGCTCAGCAGGCCAAGAAGCCTGTCGAGGCTTTCTGACGTCGATCCTTGTTATGTAAAAAACCTCGCCAAAGCGAGGTTTTTTCATTTCTGGAGTTCACTACCACCGACAAGCCCTGTCTGTGACCGCGAGCGGGCGACTCAGGTTGGCCTGACTTTACGTACGATTCAGAACGACGGCATCAGGCCGCTTGAACTTGATGCGTCTGCTCCACGCGATGGCGGGACGTTCGAACAATAGATAGGCCATGGCCGAGAATGCGATGCACGTTGCAATGATCAGGACGGCGGCCAGTGCATCCGAGAAAAGGCCGGTTGGCATGAAAGCCCGGTAAACGCGCATGAAGAAACCGGTCACAGGAGAATGGAACAAGTACAGGCTGTAGGAAATCAGGGCAATTTTCTGCACGGGGTAGCTGGATATAAAACCCAGCGTGGTGGAGCGATTAACCAGGAAGCAGAACAGTAAGCCCGTCAACCCGGCAGCAATTGTGAATGAGTTTTTAGTTGCAAGACCGATAACAAGCGCCAATGCACAGTAACCAATGGCGATGTAATGGCTTTGTTTAGTGCCGCTCAGGGTTTGAGCGCACAGCACCCCGGCCATGAAGCTGAACCAGAACGCAATAAATCCGCCTTTCCAGCCTATCGCATGAATTATCCCGGCGGGCCACAGCAGCGCCAGCAATGCGCTGCCCCAAATCCAGAGGTTGCGACGCTTGGGTGTTACACCCTCTCCAGCACGATCGGCTAACCACAGCAGCACCGCAAAAAAGATGTAGAACTGCACCTCGATACACAGGGTCCAGAACACCGTGATGATGTTTCTGATGCCAAGGAAATCTTGGAGAAACAGCACGTGGGCGAGTATGGCCGTCACGCCGGGGATTTCGATTCCGGGTTGCCCAAGCATGTGTTTTACGGCGATCACGGCCACGCCCAGTGCAATGGCGGCGTAGTAGGGAGGGGCGAGGCGTACCAGGCGACGTGCCACAAAGTTTGTGGCGTTCACGTTATTCATTGGCACCCGGGATGTCGTGGTCGCCATGACAATGCCGCTTAGTACGAAAAATATAGGCACTCCCAAATGGCCTGCGTCAAAGACCATGTATTTCAACCAGCCTGGAATGGCTGCCAGCAGGGTTGGGATGTGATTTCCTTCGGATAAATGAAACAGAACCACCCAGAAGCATGCAAAACAGCGCAATGCGTCAACCAGGGCAAGACGATGTTTGTCATCAACGGTGATTCCACTCATTCAATGCTTCCTTTCTCTCGCGGCGGATGTTGTTTTTTGTGCGGGCACTGAACGCAGAGCTTAGCAGCTGCAGCAGCCTGTCGAACTTGCGAACACCACCGTCCACAGCCTTTTTGGAGGGCTCGGGAAATCGGAATACCTGAACAAATGCTGTCGCTGCGTGAAGTTTCACGATGCTGCCGGGTTCGCAGCCTAGGATGGACACTGAAGATTGCATCACCCCACCTCCGGCCACAGGGAACCTGAAAAATGATCTCGAACTTCTTCAAAGTCTTGCTGATCGGTGGTGCGCTGCTGTTGAGCGCCTGTTCGGGCGTCAGCACTCATAACGACTATTCAGAAGACCTCGAGCCGTCCGCCGGCTTCGGTCCTGGCCCGACCAATAGCCACAGTCAGCTGAACTTCCATGGCAGTGCATTGGGCAGCAGCTTCGGTGAATACGGTTCGGGACTGTTGCACGACGACTGACCGGCAACGGCGCGGTAATCCTGCCGTTGCCTGTTCGCCCAGCTGTTACCTGAAATAAGCCTATTTAGTCTCGGGCGTGGCGATCCACTGGCCTAAAACTTTCTGGTAGTTGCCCGTCACTTTGGCCAGGTGCAGCCATTGATCGACGTACAACTTCCACGTCATGTCGTCTCGCGGCAATAAATAAGCTTTCTCACCGTACTGCATGTACTGGCCTGGATTCACCGCGCACAAACCGGGTTTGAGTTTTTGCTGATACAACGCCTCCGACGCATCGGTGATCATCACGTCCGCCTTCTTGTCCAGCAGCTCCTGGAAGATGGTTACGTTGTCGTGAAGGCTCAATTGCGCCTTGGGCAGGAAGGCGTGAACGAACGCTTCGTTGGTGCCGCCGGCCGGTTCGACCAAGCGAACCGAAGGCTGGTTGATTTGCTCGACGGTCTGATATTTCGCCTGATCTTCGCAGCGCACCAATGGGATTTTGCCGTCGACGTCCAGCGTGGTGCTGAAGAAGGCTTTTTTCTGCCGCTCCAGGGTGACGGAGATCCCGCCCATGCCGATGTCGCATTTACCCGCCAGCATGTCGGGCATCAGGGTTTTCCAGGTGGTCGGTACCCACTCGACCTTGACGCCAAGGCTGTCGGCCAGCGAGCGGGCCATGGCGATGTCGATGCCCGAGTATTCGCCGTTCTCGGCTTTAAACGTGTAGGGCTTGTAATCGCCCGTGGTGCACACGCGCAGTTGGCCTTGCTGGATGACGCTGTCCAGGTGCGATTGTTCGGCCTGGGCGCCGAACGATAGTGCGAGCAGGCTACCGAGCATTACTGTGCATTTGTTGGTTTTCATGTGTACCCGACTTCCGTGATGGATTGGGGCTGAGAGTACTTAATTTTTCCTGCCGATGGTTATAAGTACTTCGGATTCTGCTGCTCGATTGGCTATTGCGCAGCGGCCTCCATTTCCGGACTCAGCGTCCCCAACCAGGCCACCAGCCCCACAATCAACACCGCGAGCGTCAACTCAACAACCATGCTGCGTCGCAACGCGTTGGCGGCAACTTCGTATTTCCCTTCCCGCAACGACCGCTCCAGAAACGGCCCAAGGTGAAAGCGGTTCAACGCGGCGAGCACCAGCATCCCGGCAAACAACCCCACTTTGATAAACAGCAAAATCCCGTAGGTACTTAGCAACAAGTCATCGAGCTTCGGCCCGACGATGAACAGGTAATTCACGACGCCCGTGACCGTGATGACGACCACGATCACCGCGCCCACCCATTCAAATCTAGCGACGGCCCGAGCCAGTAACCTGATGCGTTCTGCGGTTTTCAGCGCGTTGATTTTCGCCATCAGCACAAACGCTACCAGCGCACCCAGCCACGCGCCTGCCGCCAGCAGATGCAGAATATCCATCGCAAAATGCCAATAACGACGGCTGCCTTCGTCCATCGCCCCATGACCGTTCCAGGCCAGGCTGGCCAAGGCGATAGCGCCGGCAAAAGACGCAATCAGCAGGCTGAATCCCGGCGCACGGTCATTGAGCGTAACCGCCAAACCGGCGATAACCAGCACGGTGATGCGCGCTGCCCAGGCCAACCCGAAATCCGTCTCAAACACCATCATCTGGACATGCGGTCGCAGCTCGGTGAAGTCCGACTCTCCGCTCATCGCACTCACCATCGTCAGCATGCTCGCTACGGACAACAGCACTCCGAACGCGGCCGTCACCAGCAGGATCGGCCGAAACGGCAGCACCGCCCCGGACACCCGCTCCCGGCCCGCAAGGCTGTAGAGCCCGAACAAACCCAGCCCAAACAGCACCATCAAATCCACATACAACCCAAACCGCAGTGCAATGCTGACCCAGTCGCTCATCAATCACTTCACTTTGAACGTAACGTTGCCGGTGATCGGGTGAGTGTCCGAAGACACCGCGCGCCATTCGACTTTGTAGCTGCCGGCGGGCAACGGCGAGAGCGGGGTGATGAGCATGGTTTTCGGGTCGCTGCCGCCGGTGACTTTGGCTTTCATCGGCATCGGGGAATGCGCCATGCCTGGCATTTCGGTCATGACCAGTTTCGCGCCGGAAAACTGGGTCATGAGGCTTTCGGAAAAGTGCAGTTCGATCGTGCTCGGTGCCGCGCCATCCGCACCTTCGGCCGGGGTGGAGGAGAGCAGTTTCGGGTGCGCCTGAGCCAGTGTGCTCATGAGCAAGCCGATGACAACAGCGGTGGTTTTCATTGTGCGCATGCAAGGCCTCTTTACCGCTCGAAGCGGTTTTTTTTGATGGTGATGTGAGTGCGATCAGAACCACAGCCGAACGCCGAGAACGACGCGAGCTTCACTGCGATCCTCGCCATCGTCTTTGGTGTAGTCGGCGGTTTTGCCGTAGGTGCGGTTCCAGGTCACGCCGATGTACGGGGCGACTTCCCGGCGAATTTCATAGCGCAACCGCAGTCCGGCTTCGGTGTTGGAGAGCCCGGAACCAATGCCCCGCTGCGGATCGTTTTTGCCGTAGATATTCAGCTCGGCGGTCGGCTGCACAATCAGCCGGTTGGTCAGCAGGATGTCGTAGTCACCTTCCAGTCGCACCGCGCTCTGGCCGCCTTCGCCGATGAACGCCGTGGCTTCGGCTTCGAAGTTGTACAGCGCCATGCCTTGCACGCCGAACGCGGCCCAGGTTTGTGGGGCGCCGGGTTTGAAGTCCTGGCGCACGCCGCTCACCACATCCCACCACGGCGAGATCGCGTGACCCCATAGCGCCTGGACTTCCGCGTCTTCGGTTTTGCCGTTGCTGCGCTCGCCTTCGGATCGCAGCCACAGGCGATCGATGTCACCGCCGATCCAGCCCGATAAATCCCAGGCCAGCGCGCTGCCATCGTCGGCGTCCTGCCATTCGAGTTTGTCGGCGAGGAAGTAGTGATTGAGTGCAGAGTCATGCACATTATGGCCGCCGGGGCTGACGAACACGGCGGCGCGGTCGGCATCGGTCAGCGGCGGGATCGGCGTGCGGCTTTCAGTGGGCGCGGCGGGCTGCATCTGGCCGTCGTCCATGCTTTGCATCTGGCTATGGTCCATGCCCTGCATCTGGCCATGATCCATGCCCGGCATCTGGCTGTGATCCATGTTCGGCATGTCGCTAGTGGCGGCGCTCGCCGAAGAAAGCGTCAGGCCCGTTGTGCAAACGGCGAGAAAAATCGATGTAAGTCTGGTCATGGGTAGCGCCTCATTCTTCCACGCGAACTTCACGGAACATGCCCATTTCCATGTGGTACAGGAGGTGGCAGTGATAGGCCCAGCGGCCGAGTGCGTCGGCGGTCACCCGGTAACTGCGTCGGGAGCCGGGGGGCATGTCGATGGTGTGTTTGCGCACCATGAACTCGCCGTTTTCGTCTTCGAGGTCGCTCCACATGCCGTGCAGGTGGATGGGGTGGGTCATCATCGTGTCGTTGACCAGCACGATGCGCACGCGCTCGCCGTACTTGAGGCGTAGCGGTTCGGCATCGGAGAATTTCACGCCGTTGAACGACCACGCGAACTTCTCCATGTGGCCGGTGAGGTGCAGTTCGAGGGTGCGACCCGGGTCGCGGCCGTCCGGGTCTTCGAAGGTGCTGCGCAGGTCGGAATAGGTCAGGACGCGGCGGCCGTTGTTGCGCAAGCCAAGGCCGGGATCGTCGAGTTTCGGCGAGGTGCTCATGGCTTGCATGTCCACCAGCGGGTTGTCGTTTTCCGTCGCGGGATGCGCTTGCATGCCACCCATCGCGCTGTGGTCCATGCCGGCCATGCTGCCGTGATCCATCCCGCCCATGCCCATGTCATCCATGGTCACCAACGGTCGCGGATCGAGTGCAGGCACAGGTGCGGACAAACCTGCCTTCATCGCCAGCGTGCCGCGCGCATAACCGGTGCGATCCATCGACTGGGCGAACACGGTGTAAGCGTCCTGCGTCGGTTCGACAATCACATCAAACGTCTCCGCCACCGCAATGCGGAATTCATCGACGCTCACCGGTTTGACATGCAGCCCGTCCGCCGCGACCACCGTCATTTTCAGCCCTGGAATGCGCACGTCGAAGTAGGTCATGGCCGAACCGTTGATAAACCGCAGTCGCAGTTTTTCACCTGGCCGGAACACACCCGTCCAGTTCGAGTCCGGCGCCAGGCCGTTCATTAAATAGGTGTAAGTGGCGCCGCTGACGTCGGCGAGGTCTGTGGGATTCATCTTCATTTCGGCCCACATCTTTCGATCGGCGACCGTGGCGGCCCAACCGTTTTTGCTGACGTCGTCGATGAAATCGCCCACGGTGCGCTTGTTGTAGTTGTAGTAATCGGATTGCTTTTTCAGGGTGTTCATCAGGCTGGCCGCATCTTCGTCGGTCCAGTCGGTCAGCATCACCACGTAATCGCGATCGTACTCAAAGGGTTCCGGCTCCTTGGCGTCGATCACCAGCGGGCCGTAAACGCCGGACTGCTCCTGAAGGCCCGAATGGCTGTGATACCAGTAAGTGCCGTTCTGCCGGACCTGAAATTGATAGACGTACACGCCGCCCGGTTCGATGCCGTGAAAACTCAGCCCCGGCACGCCGTCCATGTTGGCCGGCAGCAAAATGCCGTGCCAGTGAATGGAGGTGGTTTCCTTGAGCCGGTTCTTCACCCGCAGCGTGACCGTGTCGCCTTCACGCCAGCGCAGCAGCGGGCCGGGAATGCCGCCGTTGATGGTCATCGCGGTGCGCGGATTGCCGGTGATGTTGACCGGGGTTTCGCCGATGAACAGCTCGAAATCGCTGCCCGTGAGCATTTGCGGTTCGCCAGGGCGGGTGAGCGCCCACACAGGCGTGCGCCATAACCCGAGGCCGCCGAGCAATCCGCCCGCGGCCAGCCCCTTTACGAAGGTGCGTCTTGAAGTGTTGGAGTGCATGCCGTTTTTATTCCCGGTCCGTCAGTTGGGAGACAACTTGACGACGAGGCTAACGGGCGATGCCTTTCAGCAGACTGAGGCGGGGATTACAGTTTTGACAGTTTCAACGCGGTGTTCAACGGTTGGTGGAAGGCTTGGCGGTCGACGCCACCGTCCTGCTACCGCAATTGATATACGAAGACTTTTTCAGCCAGCGCTGATCCGGGTAGTACGAAAACAACAGTTGGCCGTCTTTCATCGAGTCAATCAGCTTGTGCGCAATCGCCGGCCGTACCGCCGGGCAGCCGAGGCTGCGGCCAATCCGCCCGTTTGCCCGTGCAAGCACCGGGCTGACATAAGGCGCGCCATGAATGACGATCGCCCGGTCGAAGGCGTTGTCGTTGAAGCCCGGTTCGAGTCCTTCCATGCGCAACGAATAACCGTTCTGCCCGACGTAACTTGACTGCGTACGATACAAGCCCAGGCTGGTGGCGAAGCTTTCGTTTTGATTGGAAAACTTGACCGCCATGTTCTCGCCGCTGTTGCGACCGTGGGCAACCAGTTCGTGAAACAGTAATTTGCGCTGTTTAAGGTCAAACACCCAAAGGCGTTGTTCGGTGGAGGGCAGGGAGTAATCGATGACGGCAAGTCTTTGGACAGGCGCGGCACCTTGGGCCAAGCTGCATTGAGAGGCACGTACGGCCAACGCAATCACCTTGGCGTTAGCGTTTGGAGCGGCTTTGACCAAAGCGGCTTCAAGTGAGTCGGCGTAGGCTGCCGTGACTGACGTTGAACTCAGCAGCAGGGCCGTAATTAGGAAGCCGAAGCGGTCTAGCGCCATATGCGTGTCTCATCATGATTGTTTCGAGTCTAGCAGCGAGAGCGCGGCTAGCCGGTGAATGCGGGAGATTAAGGATTATCCATGGGGCAGTTAACAAGGTTATTCGTCATAAGCCGTGTATTTTTTATGGGCTTTCTGATCAGCGGTGCAGCGATTGCGCAAACTTCGCCGATCGAGCAGTCATCTACATCTATCAACGCCAGTGAGGCTGCAGCGGATGACATCGTCGGTCAGGCGATTCAAAGCATGCTGGCGCCGTTGGCTTCGGCGTTTCCGCCGCTGCTCACATCCCCCAGGCATCAACGGGTAGACGTCAACCGTGTGGTCATGGATTTCTATATGCATCGCAGCTATCGCGCAGCGTGGACACAAGACAGTGATGTCGCCCAGTTGCTGAAAAGCCTGGGCAACACGCAAGCGGATGGTCTGGAGCCGGCAGATTTTCATATTGATGAATTGGCCAAGGCACGAGCGTCGATGCAAACCCCGGCGCAGCGGGCGAGTTTCGATGTCGTCGCTACCCGGACGTTCATCGCCGCGCTCCTGCAATTGCGGCGCGGCAAGGTCGACCCTTCGCGCCTGGACATTCATTGGAATTTCGACCCGGTCGGCGTCGATCCGCGTGAAGACGTGAACACCTTCTTCGCCGCCCTCGACAGCCATGACGTCGCCCGGGCATTTGCTCAAGCGCCACCGCAAGAAGCGGTTTATGGCAGCTTGCGCATGGGTTTGGCACAACTGCGCAAGGTCCGGGATGCGGGTGGCTGGCCGAAGGTTGCCGAAGACAAGTCGCTCAAGCCCGGTATGGACGAACCTGCGGTCGCGCAGCTGCGAGCCCGTTTGGCGGCCGGTGGTTATCTGGCCCCGCAGTTGAAACCACGTAGCGACTACGACGCTGTCGTCACCGCGGCGGTCAAAAAGTATCAAGCCGAACAATACCTGGGCGCGGACGGTGTCGCCGGGGCGGCGACGCTCGCGGCGTTGAATGTGTCGGTTGAGGCGCGGATCGACCAGGTTCGGGTGAACATGGAGCGTGCGCGTTGGTTGCTGTACAAACTTCAGGGCACTTTTGTCATCGTTGACATAGCTGGTTACAAAGTTGCGCTCTACCGCGACGGCAAGCCGATCTGGCGTTCTCGTGTGCAAGTCGGCAAACCGTTTCGCAGTACGCCGGTGTTCCAGTCAGAGATTACTTACGTCACGTTCAACCCTACCTGGACCGTGCCCCCGACCATTCTGGTCAAGGACATGCTGCCCAAGATTCAGAAAAATCCCGGCTACCTTGCCGCCAACCGAATCAAGCCCATTGACCGTGAAGGGAACTTGCTCGACCCATCGACGGTCGATTGGTCCAACCCGCGCGGCGTTACGCTGCGACAGGATGCCGGGCCGGACAACTCGCTGGGCCAGGTCGTGATCCGGTTTCCCAATGAATACGCGATTTATCTGCACGACACGCCGCATCGTGAGTTGTTTGCTCAATCTCGCCGCGCTACCAGTTCAGGCTGCATCAGGGTCGAGAACCCGCTGCAGTTGGTGGAGCTGTTGTTCAACGATCCGGTGCATTGGAACAGCGCCGGGATCCAGGCGCAGTTGGCCAACGGCAAGACCGAAAACATCCGGCTTCCCGTCAAGGTGCCGGTGCTGTTGGCTTACTGGACGGTGGACCTGAGTAATGATGGTCGCGTGATGTTCAAGCCCGATGTCTACGGGTACGACTCTGCGGTTCTGCGGGGATTGAATCTGCGTTCGGAACTGCCTGCTCCGCAATGGCAGCAGGCAGGACCGCCTGCGCTGGCGGCCGGGCAAAAAAGCACTGGCGAGTAGCAGGGAGCCGCAGTTGCAGAAGACGGTTCCTGTTCATTCGGCGAGGCCAGTCCGCAGCGGCTGCAGCGGCGCGGTTTGCGCCATGGTTGAAAACTACCACAATGAAAAAGACCCAAAGGAACAGGGACAGTGAAGATGGATGTTGTGCCAGAAAACACGGTACCCATTGCAGGTTTGCCTCATGTGCATGACCTCGATGAGTGCCGCAACATTCAAAAAGGACCGGTGTTCATCATTGCCTCGGGGGCAACCGCCAAGGATTTTCCGCTGGAGAACTACGCAGACATTCCGATGATCACCATGAACGGGGCCATCTCGAAGTTCATCGGTACCGATATCAAGCCGTTCTTTTATGCCTGCACCGACATTGCCTTTTACCGGGAACAGCCCGAATTGCTGGCGGCGGGGATGCACCTCAGTGAGCGGGTTGCCGTGTGGGAAGAGCACATCCGGCGTTCGACCGTCATGCCCGAAGGGGACCTGTACCTGCTGACCAAGGCGCCCAAGCTTTCCTGGACTGACCTGGTCTTCAGGGGTGATAAGGAACTCATCAGAAGTCGCAGGCTTGGAAACGGTCGCAACAGAACCCTGGGGTTCAGCAAGAACCTCAAGCGCGGCTTTTTTGATGCGCGCACGGTGGCCTATCTGGCGCTGCAAATTGCCTACCACGCAGGTTTTAATAAGGTGTTTCTGGTGGGTGTCGACTTGAATCAGTCAGTGCGGCGTTTCTATGAAGAAGACGATGCCTACGCGTCACCGTGCATGCTTGATCAGCATTTTTTTACGAGAATTCTGCCCTCGTTCAAGATCCTGTCGAAGTACGTCGTGAATGATGATTTTCAGGTTTACAACTTGTCCGGTTCTTCAAGGATTCCTGGCGAACTTATTCCCCGAGTGACGTTGGATGAAGTCGACAGAATGCTCTAGGGACTGTCTGTGCTTCATGAATGTGGGTGCTCTTGAGCACCCTTTTTTTGCGCGGGCTTCAACCGGCGTCGCCTAAGCTTTGAGGTATCGGAAATTCCTCCGGTGCTTGCAAGGAAGGTGTGGCATGACTTCATTAAAGTTCGGCGCGTCCATCCTGTTGGTCTGCCTGGCAGGCTGCGTAACCAGCAGCCATTACGAACCACCACCGGTGCCTGCGTCCGCGGTGACGCTGGATGATGGGCAAATCACCAGCACATTGGTGGGCAAAAAGTTCTATGGCACCACCAGGGAAGGTAGTCACCCTTACTCGATGAGTTTCGCCTCGAACGGAGTAGAGATTTTCGAAATGGCGCCGAACAAACCGGAGAAGGAAAAATGGACGTTGAAAGATGGGGTTGTGTGTATTGAACCGAAAGATTACCCAACCGAATGCGGCCAGTTGAAGACGGCCAATAACGAGTACTGGTTTGTCGATCCAAAGAGCGGCAGAGTTAATGCCCACTTGAAACTTACGCCTTGAGGCCGGGTTTCGCGCACGAATGGGCGTTTATTGTGCGCCCATTTTTCAGGCTCATGCCTTGCCCAGCTCATCCCGCAAAAACGCCACCAAGGCACGTTGCAACCCGGTCAACGCGCCGTCCCGGCTGATCAGCGCCAACTCGGTCGGCGGCAGTTCGGGCAGATCGCTGCACACGCGATGCTCAGGCAACACCGCCGAAGCGGGCAGCACCGACACGCCCAACCCGGAGGCCACCGCCGCCTGAATGCCCGTCAAGCTGTGGCTGCCAAACGCAACGCGCCAGGGCCGCTGCGCCACATCCAGCAGACGGATCGCCCGTTGCCGATAAATGCAGCCCTGTGGGAACAGGGCCAAGGGCAATACCCCGTTGGACGAGTCGACCCCCGCACCCTTGACCCACACCAGCGTTTCCGGCCACGCCGCCCAGCAGGGGCCGCTGTCCGGTTCGCGTTTGACCAGGGCAATATCGAGGGTGCCCGCCGCGAGTTTTTGCTTGAGATCGGTGCTCATGCCGCTGACGGTTTCCAGGCGCGCTTCAGGCCTGGCCCGGTTGAAGCCGGCAAGGATCACGGCCATGCGCCGGGCATCGAAATCTTCCGGTACGCCGATGCGCAGGATTTCCAGGTCGAGGTCGCTGGCCAAGGCTTCCACCGCCTCCGAGGACAGGGCCAGCAAGCGCCGTGCGTAGTGAATCAGCATCTCGCCATGCTCGGTCACGCTGATGTTCTGCCCGGTTCGGTCACGCAACAGCAGCGCATGCCCGACCAGTTCTTCGAGTTTGCGCACCTGTTGGCTTACGGTGGATTGGGTCCGGTGCACGCGTTCGGCGGCGCGGGTGAAGCTACCTTCGTCCGCCACGCAAACGAAGGTCTTGAGCAATTCGAGATCGAGCATGGCGGCCTCTTGATATTCGATTTATCACTGACATGTCGTTATTAATTTAATTTCACACTATCACTGATCGCTCTTAACCTGAAGATCACCCTTCAGAGGAAACGAACATGACACTCACAATCACCCCGCGCCCCGAGTGGCTGACCTTCGATTGCTACGGCACGTTGATTCAGTGGGATGAGGGCTTGAAAGCCGTGGTGGCGGACATCTTGCGCGACAAGGGGGATCACAGCGTTGATGTCGATCGTCTGATCGAGGTGTACGACCGGCATGAGCACCGGCTGGAACAGATGCCGCCGCATCGCTCGTTCCGCGAGTTGAGCACTGGCGGGTTGCATCTCGCCCTGGAAGAACTGGCGTTGGCGAGTGCCCCCGAAGACAGTCTGCGACTGGCCGCGGCGATCCCGCGGATGCCGCCGTTTCCGGAAGTGATCGAGACGCTCGCCCGGCTCAAGGCGATGGGTTTCAAGCTGTGCATTGTGTCCAACACTGATGACGACATCATCGCCGGCAACGTTGCGCAACTGGGCGGGCACATCGATCGGGTGATCACGGCGCAGCAGGCCGGCGCTTACAAGCCGAATCCGCGACTGTTCGACTACGCTCACGAGCAACTGGGCGTGACACGTGATCAAGTGGTGCACATCTGCGCCAGCCCGACGCTGGACCACACCGCCGCGCGGGACATGCACTTTCGCTGCGTGTGGGTCGATCGCGGCACCGGTCGGCAATTGCTGCCGGACTACCAGCCCGATGCGACAGTAAACACGCTGGATCAAGTCGTGCCCTTGTTCAAATCCCTTGGCTGGTAAACCCGGAGTCATTGCCATGGCACACACCCTTGCAGGTCGTTCCCGTCCCACCCGTTACACCGAGCTGAATCTGGATTCGCAGGCGGCCATCACCGCGCGCACGGAACTGGCAGCGTGCTTCCAGCTCGCGGCACTGCACGGTCTGGAGGAGGGGATCTGCAACCACTTTTCCGCGATGGTGCCGGGCCGGGATGATCTGTTTTTTGTGAACCCCTACGGTTATGCCTTCGAAGAAGTCAGCGCTGAAAATCTTCTGGTTTGCGACTTTCACGGCAATGTCGTGGCCGGCGAAGGGCAGCCTGAAGCGACCGCGTTTTACATTCACGCCCGCCTGCACCAACAGCTGCCAAGGGTGAAAGTGGCGTTCCATACGCACATGCCTCACGCCACGGCATTATGTTTGCTGCAAGGCCCGCCGCTGTTGTGGCTGGGGCAGACGGCATTGAAATTTTACGGCCGCACGGCGGTGGACGAGGACTACAACGGCCTGGCCCTCGATGAATCCGAAGGCGACCGGATCGCCAGTGTCATGGGCAATGCCGACATTCTGTTTCTGAAAAACCACGGTGTGATTGTCGCCGGACCGACCATTGCCGAGGCGTGGGACGATCTGTATTACCTCGAACGTGCCGCCCAGGTGCAACTGATGGCGATGGCGACCCAGCGCGATCTCAAGCCTGTGCCCGAGCCGATTGCCCGGCGCGCCTACGAACAAATGCGCCTGGGGGATGCCGAAAGCGCACGGGCGCATTTGCACAGTGCGATGCGCAGACTGTCCAAAGGACGATTGCCCCTCACTACGACGTAGACTAAGCTCGCAAAATATAAGGGTTTTGGGCCTTCGCCCATGCCTTACCCTTGCAGGATGAGCTTTGCCTAATCTCCAAAACGACCCGCACATCGTCACTGGCGTTGCTTTGAAACGGTTACCGCTGCGCAAGGCAGCGATGCTGTTCATTGCTGTGGTGTGCCTGTGCCTGTGCGGTTTGCTTTACCTGCAACTGGAGCAATCGCGCCGGCACGATCTGGCCGTGGCCGAAGTGGCGTCATCGAACCTCACGCGAGCCATGGCGCAGCAGGCCGAAGACACCTTCATGAAAGCCGACCTGGTGTTGACCAGTCTGGTTGACTGGATTCAGGCCGACGGCTTCGGTCCGCCGCAGCGCCCACGTCTTCAGAAAACGTTCGCCCAGCGGGTGCAGACGCTGAGTCAATTGCACGGGATCTTGCTGTTTGACCAGAAGGGCCAGTGGATCGTGACCTCTTTTGCGGATCTGCCGCGTGGTCGAGGCGTGGCGGACCGCGAATACTTTATGTATCACCAGCAGAACGTATCGTCCGTGGCGCACATCGGACCGGCCATTCGCAGTCGTGAGAATGGCGAGTGGATCATTCCGGTCTCCAAGCGCATCAACGATAAAAACGGCCATTTCCAGGGTGTGTTGCTGGCCGGCATCAAGATGTCCTACTTCGACCAGTTCTTCAAAAGCTTCAGCCTGGATGACAATGGCTCGATGTTTTTGGGGCTGACCGACGGGACGTTGCTGGCGCGCCGGCCGTTTGTCGAAGCGCAGATTGGCTCGTCGTTGGCCAATGGCGAGATCTTTCAGACGTTGCTGCCCAACGCGCCCTCCGGCAATGCAACGTTCCGTTCGGTGGTCGACGGCACCGTGCGGTTGTATGGCTACCGACAGCTCGACGCCTATCCGCTGGTGGTGTCGGCGGCATCGTCCAGGGATTCGATTCTCAAGGGGTGGTACGACACTGCGTTTCGATCCAGCGTCATCGTTGCCCTTGTCGTGCTGGGCATTGGGTTGTTCGGCTGGGTGTTCGTGCGCCAGGTTCGCCTCGGCGAGCAGGTCGAGGCGGATCTGCGCAAGGCCAAGGAGGCGCTGAAGCTCATCGCGACCCACGACAGCCTGACCGGCCTGGCCAATCGCCGACTGTTCGAGCAGGCGCTGGACATCGAGTTCGGCCGTGGCATCCGTCAGTCGAGCTCATTGAGCCTGATCATGCTCGATATCGATTACTTCAAGCGCTACAACGACGCTTATGGCCACGTGGCGGGGGACCATTGCCTGGCACAAGTGGCACGGGCGGTGAAGAGTTGCTGCCATCGAAAAGCCGATCTGGCGGTGCGGTACGGTGGTGAGGAGTTCGCAGTGTTACTGCCGGATACCGATATTCACGGTGCGATGGTCATTGCCGAGCATATCCGTCGCGCCGTCATGGCCAAAAACATCAGCCACAGCGGTTCGCCCAACGGTTTCGTCACGGTCAGCCTTGGCTGCTATTCGTTTGTGCCCACGCGGCTGGACAGCACCGAAGTGTTCATCGGGCGTGCGGACGCCGCCTTGTATCAGGCCAAGCATTCAGGGCGAAACCGTTCGGCGGTGCTGTCCATCGACGGCGGGATCGAGGAGTTGATGCGCTCGGATCGTTGAGACGACTCAGGCGCGAGCGGTCTGTGCGGATTAGCGAAGGCTGTAGTCGGCAAGTTTTTGTTCGAGCCGCTGACGCACCGTCGGCCATTCATCATCGATGATGCTGAACCGCACCGAGTTGCGCTTGCGTCCGTCCGGCATGATCCGTTCGTGACGCACGATGCCTTCCTGTTGCGCGCCGAGCCTGAGGATTGCGTTGCGCGACTTCTGATTGTTCTCGTCGGTGGTGAACTGCACCCGCACGCAGTCCAGTACGTCGAAGGCGTGGCGCAGCATCAGGTATTTGGCTTCGGTGTTGACGAAGGTTTTTTGCCAGCGGGCCGAGATCCAGCTGCTGCCGATTTCGAGCTTGCGATTGAGTCGGTCGATTTTCCAGAAGCGCGTCGAACCGATGACCTCGCCGGTGTCCTTGAGCACGATGACGTAGGGCAGAACAGTGCCTGCATCCCGGCCGTCGAGGGCTTTTTTCAGGTAGCTGTGCACCGTGGTCGGGGAGGGCACGACGGTGACAGTCAGGTTCCACAGTTCGCCATCTTCGGCGGCGTGTACCAGCGCATCGGCATCGGCGTATTGCAGTGGGCGCAGGCAGATTCTGTTGCCTTCCAGCGGTGTTTCCATGATGTCGGATTTCTCGGTTGATTTTTCGGTCGTGTGGCGATTGGCGAAATCAATTGTCGGTCGTACCGTTTTATCCCTTATACATGGCGGCCATCGGCACAGAGACCTGCGGCCACTGCATAAGGACCGAGCAATGAGCGAGCCACGCCTGAGCAATCTTGCGTTATACCTGCAACGCCTGGGTTTCGACGCGCCACCGGCACCGACCCTGGACACCCTGCGTCAACTGCAACTGCGTCACACCGGCGCATTCCCGTTTGAAAACCTCACCACGCTGTCAGGCGAGCCAGTGCTCATCGATCTGCCGTCCATCGAGCAAAAAGTCCTGCAGGATGGTCGTGGAGGTTACTGCTACGAACTGAACAATCTGTTTCTGGCGCTGCTTCAGGTGCTGGGCTTCAACGCTCGTAGTATCTCCGGCCGAGTGGTCATGGGCCAACCCGAGGGTGCGTGGACGGCGAGGACACACCGCTTGAGCCTGGTCATCCTGGATGACGTGCGCTACATCACCGATGTCGGCTTCGGTGGCATGGTGCCTACGGCACCGCTGCTGCTCGATACCCCGGCCGAACAGCGCACGCCCCACGAACCCTATCGCATCGAGCAACATGCCGATGGCTACACCTTGCGCGCCAACGTTGCCGGTGAGTGGCGGGCGATGTACATCTTCGACCTGCAACGGCAGGAAGACATCGATTTCGCCGTCGGCAACTGGTACGTCTCGACCCATCCTGAATCGTCTTTTGCCAGGCAACTGATGGTGGCGCGAACGGGAGAAGGCTGGCGGCGCACGCTCAACAACGGCAGTTTTGCGATTCACCGGATGGGTGGCGAGAGCGAACGTCGGCAGGTGACGGATGTGGATGAGCTGGTCGGATTGCTGGGGCGCGAGTTCGGGATTCGGGTGCCGGAGCATGCAACGCTCAAACAAGTGCTTGCGCGGTTGATCGTGGCGGCGTAGCTCAAGGCTTCATTACACGATGAATTTCACTGAGCACCTCCGATAGTTTTTTCTCCAGGCTTTTTAGCTCGGCGGCCGTTATCCCTTCTTTGAAATGTCCGGCATTTACAACAGCGGTGTTCGGGATGGTCGCTGCGCTCTTGCTTCCATCGTCGAGCAAGGCCTTGCGCAAGGTGTTGTTGATCACCGTCTGATAACCGAAACCTTCGCTCTCGGCGGCGAGGCGCGCCGCGTCTAACACGACATCGTCGAGCATGATGGTGATGCGGGTTTTGCCTTTGCTCGAGGCAACCGCTCCGCGTTTGGCGTTACTGAAATCGTATTCGTCTTTCATGGCTCAAGCCTCCAGATATTGGCGCTGCTCATTTTTGGTAGCGGCGCGCGCGGAAATGATTCGAACGAAATTCGGCTCGCGCCAGGTGTACGCAACGACCAACAATCGACCTTTGGCATCCAGCCCCATGATGATCCACCGCTGCTCATCGTGATGGTTGTCCTCCAGCGAGAGGGCTCTCTCGTCATAAAACACCGCCTCGGTCTCCGCGAGGCTGATCCCTTGGTGCTTTAATTTGTTAGCTGCGTTCTTTGCCTTGTGAAACTGAATCTCGAATGACTTCATTATGCATACTTTATATGTATAAGCGAGAGGCGTCCGTGCCGGCGGTCGCTTGGAATGCCAAAGACTAGCGGGCGGGGGAGAAGGCGCTGGAAGGATGTATTTCAAATGTTTTTTTGGAGGGGGAAACAGCGCAGGGAAAGGACTGCATGGACACATGTCCATAATCTGACTGGCGAGTTGTATACAACTCTATAGACATTTGTCCTGAGTCTTGCATACAGTGTGCGCATAACAAAAACCAGGGAACCCCCCAACCATGAAAACGCCCCATGTTTCACACCAACGGCCTGAGGACGAAAACCTCGGTGTCGGCGCGAATATGGCTTACGGCCTGCAACACGTTCTGACCATGTACGGCGGCATTGTCGCGGTGCCTTTGATCATCGGCCAGGCGGCCGGGCTCTCGCCGGCGGACATCGGTTTGTTGATTGCTGCTTCATTGTTTGCGGGGGGCTTGGCAACATTGCTGCAGACCCTCGGTTTACCGTTTTTCGGTTGTCAGTTGCCGCTGGTGCAGGGCGTGTCCTTCTCGGGCGTCGCGACGATGGTGGCGATTGTCAGCAGTGGCGGGGAGGGCGGGTTTCAATCGATTCTGGGTGCGGTGATTGCCGCGTCGTTGATCGGTTTGCTGATCACGCCGGTGTTCTCGCGAATCACCAAGTTCTTCCCGCCGCTGGTGACGGGCATCGTGATCACCACCATCGGCCTGACGCTGATGCCGGTGGCCGCGCGCTGGGCCATGGGTGGCAACAGCCATGCGCCGGATTTCGGCAGCATGGCGAACATCGGCCTGGCGGCGGTAACGCTGGTGCTGGTGTTGTTGCTGAGCAAGATCGGCAGCGCGACCATCTCCCGGTTGTCGATTCTGCTGGCCATGGTCATCGGCACGCTCATCGCGGTATTCCTCGGCATGGCGGACTTCTCGTCCGTCACCCAGGGCCCAATGTTCGGCTTCCCCACGCCATTCCACTTCGGCATGCCGACCTTCCACTTCGCTGCGATCCTGTCGATGTGCATCGTGGTCATGGTGACGCTGGTCGAAACCTCGGCGGACATCCTCGCGGTCGGTGAAATCATCGACACCAAAGTTGACTCCAAGCGTCTGGGCAACGGTCTGCGCGCCGACATGCTGTCGAGCATGATCGCGCCGATCTTCGGTTCTTTCACCCAAAGTGCGTTCGCCCAGAACGTCGGACTGGTGGCGGTGACCGGGATCAAGAGCCGTTTCGTGGTGGCCACCGGCGGCTTGTTTCTGGTGATCCTCGGCCTGCTGCCCTTCATGGGGCGGGTCATCGCAGCGGTGCCGACCTCCGTGCTCGGCGGCGCCGGGATCGTGCTGTTCGGTACCGTGGCGGCCAGCGGAATTCGCACGCTGTCCAAGGTCGACTACCGCAACAACGTCAATCTGATCATCGTCGCCACGTCCATCGGTTTCGGCATGATCCCCATTGCCGCGCCGAACTTTTACGACCACTTCCCAAGCTGGTTCGCCACGATCTTCCACTCGGGCATCAGCTCCTCGGCAATCATGGCCATCGTGCTGAACCTGGCCTTCAACCACCTCACTGCCGGCAACTCGGATCAGCAGTCGGTGTTTGCTGCCGGTACTGAGCGAGTCCTGCGCTATCAGGATCTGGCCGCGTTGCGCGAAGGGGATTACTTCAGCGAAGGCAAGCTGCATGACTGCGACGGAAAGGAGATCCCGGTGATAGAGACGGATCATGGGCATGGCGAGCCGAAGGCGGTGCATGTCAAAAGCAGTGAACATGTCTGAATGAAAAAGGCGCCCCCAGGGGCGCCTTTTTACATGACATGACCCCGTACTGTAGGAGCCGGCTTGCCGGCGATGGCGGCCTTGAGAACGATGCATTCTTCAAGGCCCTCATCGCCGGCAAGCCGGCTCCTACAGGTCAGAGCTCATCTTTTCCAACGCCCACAAAAAAGCCGCTGAACCTTTCGATTCAGCGGCTTTTCGATCTTGCTGTCTGGCTCTCGACCTGGACTCGAATAGATGTATAAGCATTTGTGATTAAAAATTAATTGTTCTTTTTTCTAGAATCTTGCATTGGCACCGCATGGCTTGCTCATCAACTTCCGGAAGTTGGATTTAGAGAGCCATCCACGGGCAAATTGCCATTATCTGAGCTATACACATCCTTCATGGACATCCCACCCGGAGGGACCTATAGATGGATAACGCTGCGCCAATACGTCTGCTACCAGGCATCTGCGGATTTCGCCCAGAGTCCTCACGTGTTTCATTCTTTGTCGTTGCGCTGTCGCTAGCAGCGTCGTCCGGGCTGGCAAATGCTTATGACATGAACCCTGTCGATGTTGATTGCTGGGGTTTAGAAGCGCTCTGCCCCGCAACCAAATTGACGTCCAACATGAAGCAGCCCGTTCATGAGACCTTAACGCTGCTGGCCTACGACTATTACACGCATCCGGAATTGGCGGCGGGGGGGCGGGCAAAAACGTCGGCGGACAATCTGCGCAAAAGCGGAATTTTCAGAGATCTGGTTTTGGGCAGTGAGTGGAATGACGATCCCGACTCGCTACTCCGACAAAACATCGTGAAGGCTGTGCAGTGGAATGCACTCTTCAAAAACGCCCAGGAACAGGCACGGTGTAAGAAGGATAGTAGCCAGGCTTCTTGCAAGAATGTTGCTATTACCGACACACCCATGATGTTGTACCGTAGCCACTTCGGCGACTTCCAATTCCTCCACGCCATGGCCTCCCAGCCATCTGAGTCTGCCCAGGAAACCAAAGACAAGATCATGGCGTGGGCGAAATTCACCTACACCCTTTCGATCTCCTCCAATGACTTCAGCAATGAGACCATCGACGGCCCCGTAATCTCATCGTTTTCCACAATTTCGGCCACGCTACTGAGACAAGGCTGGACTGTGGGGGCATTGTTTGATCCGGTTCCAGGAGGGGAGTGGGAGAGTTCGTATAATCCGCTGAAGCTGGGTAGGTTTAAACCGTCCAACGTTCCGAGGGCACAGGTTAAATATCCAGCCCTGGTACAAGGGGCAAGCGTTAAACATATCGCTTTAGGTTCATTGTTACATATGGTTCAGGACTCCTATTCCGATGCCCATGTAGAACGAGTAGCGGGCTGTAATCCGCTAAGTAAACAGCGCTATGGAATAGTCTCTTTCAGGGATTATGTGGCTCAATCGAGTGCTGACCACGGGCTCGCCGACGTTCGCCCTGATTGGTTAAACTCCGGGGACTTGGAAAAAAACAATCCGGTTTGGGCCTCGGCGCAACTTATCCAGTACTCATTCAATAAAGTGGCGTGGGACAAGGGCGTAGAGCAGTTTCTCGACAAAGAGGTTTTTCCGCTGACGAACCCAAGCAATCCTTCCTCGACTGGTGATCGCAAATGCTATTTGGGCACCAGTTAGTGGTAGCGATCAAGCCAGTCGGGCCAACCCGACCATCGATTAGCCAGGTACTAGCCTTGCCGACGGTTATTACATGCAGAACTCGGACTGGACAAGTTTGTAGATCGGGTCTTCGAGCCGCTGGAACTTGCAATAGTAAAGGTGCTCGCGTTTGCGTCCGTTCATGCTCGTGTACTGTCTGGATTGCAAATAGGTAAATTCGGATTTCGGGAATTGCGATTGTAGTTCGGTAAGAAATGCATTGCAGAACTCCGGGCTGCTGGATTTCTTTGTCTGCCACTCGCCCAGTTTTTCGACTGTCACATTCAGGTCATAACCCTCGATGCCGTGGATCTTCCTCCGGCATGCAGGGAAGGTAGCGCAACTGCCGTATGTCACGGATTGGGCGCCAGCCTGGTCAAGGAACGGCTTGGCGTAGTAGATCGGGATGACGTACGAGACCAACTGGCTAGACCTTTTGTAGGCGACTGAGATGCCGATGACCGTGCCATTGCTGCCAAACACGGGGCCGCCACTGTTGCCCTCGTTCAGTGCCAGATTGGTTTGCCACCAAGGCTTGTAGACGCCATCGATCTCGGCCAATTCCGCTGTTTTCATGCCGTTGGGTATCATCGCCAGCTCCCACCCGGCATACCCCAGAGCCATCAAGGGGGCAGCCATCGGCGTCGGCACGGCCGTGCCGATCGCAACGCTCTGCCAGCTCTCGCCATTGTCGCGGGGAGGTAATTGCAGCAAGGCGATATCGTTGGCCCTGTCACGCGCGACCACTGTGGCCTCCACGCTGCTAGCCCCCCTGCTGCCGACCTTGACATCGATCGTTTCGGATTCGACCGTGACATTTCCCACCGGGCGGATGACGTGGTCGTTGGTGATGACCAGCCCCGATTCGGAGACGATGAAGCCCGAGCCGCTGCTTTCACAATTGCCATCGCCATTGGCCAGGACGCAGGTGTAGTGGATGCGTATCGTGGCGTCCCTGTTGTTCTCGAACAGGCAGCTTTCTTCCATGGCGTGCGCGGTACCCAGGGAAAAGGCCGCCAACAGCAGCGTAGTCGCGAGTTGATTCATGCCGTCCATGCGTCGCTTCCTTCAGGGAGTGAGGTCCAGTCGAGAGAGAGGCTTATAGCCTGCCCGCATCAGCTCAGTTTCGCTGTACGCCCGACGGCAAACGCCGCCGCAAGACGCATTGGCCGCTGATTCGATTACGGTATGGAAGCGTCCTTTCGGGCCGTTTGCGGTGCTTTCGAGAAGCCGAACATGTGATCCAGATTTGTTGACGATATCGCCGGGCCGCAGGTCCTCCCAAAGGACTGCGGCGCTTACTTTGGCATCTGGCAGGCTACGAGTTGTGTAGTAGGCCCCTGTTTGCCAGGCGTAGGAGACAAAACCTGAACAGTCCAGGCCCGTCGCGCCGGGATAGACGCAATTGGAATTGCGGCATGTGCAGTCCGAGCCCGCCAGCCTGCCGTCATTGAGGTGCTGCTTGAAGGTGTCGAGTGAACTGGCGTAACCGCCCCAGCGGTAGGGGATGGCCGTGACTTCCTTCTCCAGCAGCGCATCCAGCCGGCTGGGGCGGTGCCAGGTATTGGCCGTGGGGTTACAGAGGTTGGGAACCCCGGCTCGGCTGTAATTATTGGCATGCATGACCCACTTCAGCTCCAGCGCCTCGCGCGCCTTTTTCAAGATGCTCTGGCGGCTGACCTGTTGCAGGGCGACCAGGCCGACAGCGCTGGTTCCGTTCAACTGCTCCAACTGCTTGAGTGTGTCCTGTTCCGAGGCGATCAGCGCCACATCGGTGGGCCGGGCAATGGCCACCGGCTTGGCGGTACCGACTTTGGAAAACACCACGGGCTTGACGGTGACTGTCCCATCCTTGGCGAATGAAAGGCCGACGACCACACCGTTGGTCAATCGCGCGAAGGGGCGGCGGATATTACACGCGTAGGCATCGGGCGGCATGTACGCCTCGGCGGTGGGCGTGCCTTGCGCATCGGTTGTGATCAGGCGCACGAAGCTCAGTTCTTCGGGCGCTTTCACGGTTTCCTGCGTCGCAATCAGCGCGCCGTCATTGGCGCTAGCCCAGAGCATGCGCACATCGACCAGGCGTCGCTGAGAGGAAACGCTCGTCTGCTTGAACCCTGTGGTGGACAGTGCGTTGCTGCCCACTGCAAGCGTGGGCTTTTCCAGTTTGAAATCAAAGGACGCTGCGGCCACCTGGCCTGGGTCGGTGAGCGCGCCCAACAGCTTGCTGTCGATATTGATGGGCACCTGTTTGCCGGCGAGGTTCTCGAGCGTGAGCTGGCTGTCTGACAGCACCACGAAGCGGGGGGCGCCCGACTCGGGGTCGTAGCCGGTGGACGTGCGCGAGCTGACCTTGGCCGGCGCTGAAACCAGGGCCACGTCGCCCAGCGCGCCGGCCACCACATAGCCGGACGTCGTCGCGATCAAATCGACAGGGTCGAGCAAGTCGGAGGGCAGCTTGATTTCCGTGGCTGCCTTTGTACCGACGATCAGGATCTTCTGGTTGACGCTGTCCAGAATGGCCAACTGGCCATCGGGGCCAGGGGCGATGGTGGCCGGCCCCCTGCATTCTTCGTTGGGAATGCGCTCAACACCGACCTGGCCGACGTCATTGCCTATTGGCAAGTCAAGCGGACCGGTGATTTGAGCTTGAGTGACAGTGGATGGAAGTATGGTGGCTAGCAATACAACCCCGCAGCAAAACCTGGCGAGCATAGAACCTCCCACTGGCTATAGCGTAAATGCCGTTTACTGCTGGCGTGTGCTGTCAGTAGGCTAGCACTGCTTCCGTTTTCCTCAAGGTGAGATATCAATATAACGGCATGTAGTTCCGAGCGATGTTCGATTGCCTGGTAATGATAAATGTACGGGTCAATGACAAGCGGCGACGGTTCCGCTCTCTAGATGGGTGGGCGCGAGATGATGGGTGATTTGCTCGTAGTGTTCGCACGTATAGGCCGCCCGCAATTCGTGGAAGCCTTTGAGGTGGTGCTGATGGAGGAGGTGTCGGGCGGGGCGGACTTGAAGGGCGAAAACGGTTGGTACCCACCGGAATCCGACGGAATGCCAAAACGAAAAAACCCGCCAAAAGGCGGGTTTTTTCGGGTGTTTCAGAGACCTTGGAAGCTTTCTCTGGAACCTTGTATGGCTCCACGACCTGGACTCGAACCAGGGACCCAGTGATTAACAGTCACTTGCTCTACCAACTGAGCTATCGCGGAATGGCGTGTATGTTACTGATTCAAAAAGAGAAGTCAAGCACCTGTTGGCAATTTGAGCGATTCGTCGGGACGGACGGCGGTTTATCGGTGATTGGCGGTTACCAGAATCGCACCAGAGGTCTACCATGGCCGCCCGGAAGTGGTGACACGCGCTGCCGGCCATTCGCCGAAAAGGTACGCGCCATGAATCACCCAACCCTCACACTTCGCCACAACGAGGTGTTCGCATGAGCATCGCTCAGATCAGCCTGCCCAAAGGCGTCGGTCCGCACGCCGAAAAACTGTTCGACGCAATCACTCAGGCCAGCACCGCTGACGAATTGAATCGCGCTGGCGGCAAGGCCGAAGGTTTTGTCCTGGGCCTGGAAAGCACCAAGGCCATCAAAAGCCAGGTCGCCGAGTCGCTGTACGTCGCTTATGACGATGCAGCCAGCCAACGCGCGACCGAACTGGCTTAACCGCCGAACGTAATGGTGGCGAGCATCAGTTTGGCGTACAGCAGTGTCGCGCCCAGTTGAACCAGCCACAGCGCCAGGCCGCCAAGAAAGACCCCCGCAGCCACTTGCAGCACCAGGTTGTTGCCGCGTTTGGCCGGGGTGCGGGGGATGAAGTCATTCAGCTCATCCAGGTCATCGCGCTCAGCGCGCAGGTCATCGTTTTTCATATCGGCTCACATCGAATTCAGTGGTGTACACAAACCTTGTAGGAGCCGGCTTGCTGGCGATTGCGTCCGTCCAGCCAATAAATAAGTTGACTGACCCACCGCTATCGCCAGCAAGCCGGCTCCTACAGGGTAGATGTGTGCAGTCTAGAGGGCTTGGTTGGCGGGTTGAGAATTATCTGCGGCCAATAAAAAACGGGAAGCCCAAGGGCTTCCCGTTTTGTTTAGCGCTTGAGGACTCAGATCACCGCAACGATGGCCTTGGTCACCACGTCGATGTTGCTCTGGTTCAACGCCGCCACGCAGATGCGGCCGGTGTCCAGGGCGTAGATGCCGAACTCACTGCGCAGACGGGTCACTTGCTCAACCGTCAGGCCGGAGTAGGAGAACATGCCGCGCTGACGACCGACAAAGCTGAAATCGCGCTGAGGAGCCTGTTTCGCCAGCAGGTCAACCATCTGGGTGCGCATGCCGCGAATCCGCAGGCGCATTTCGGCCAGTTCTTCTTCCCACTGGGCGCGCAGTTCCGGGCTGTTCAATACAGCGGCAACGATGCTTGCACCGTGGGTCGGCGGGTTGGAGTAGTTGGTGCGGATCACGCGCTTGACCTGCGACAGCACGCGCGCGCTTTCTTCTTTCGATTCGCTGACGATCGACAGGGCACCAACGCGCTCGCCGTACAGCGAGAACGATTTGGAGAACGAGCTGGAAACGAAGAAGGTCAGGCCCGACTCAGCGAACAGACGCACGGCTGCGGCGTCTTCGTCGATGCCATCGCCAAAGCCCTGGTAGGCCATGTCGAGGAACGGCACGTGACCTTTGGCTTTCACCACCTCCAGAACGTTTTTCCAGTCCGCCGGGCTCAGGTCAACACCGGTCGGGTTGTGGCAGCAGGCGTGCAGCACAACGATCGAGCCGGACGGCAGGGCGTTCAGGTCTTCCAGCAGGCCGGTACGGTTAACGTCGTGGGTCGCGGCGTCGTAGTAACGATAGTTCTGCACCGGGAAACCAGCGGTTTCGAACAGCGCGCGGTGGTTTTCCCAGCTCGGGTCGCTGATCGCCACGACGGCGTTCGGCAGCAGTTGCTTGAGGAAGTCGGCACCGATTTTCAGCGCGCCAGTACCGCCAACGGCCTGAGTGGTGATGACGCGGCCAGCAGCGATCAGCGGCGAGTCATTGCCAAACAGCAGTTTTTGCACGGCCTGGTCGTAGGCAGCGATGCCGTCGATCGGCAAGTAGCCACGGGAAGCGTGTTGAGCGACGCGAATCGTCTCGGCTTCGACAACGGCGCGCAGGAGTGGAATTCGCCCCTCCTCGTTGCAGTAAACACCGACCCCCAGGTTGACCTTGTTGGTACGGGTATCGGCGTTGAATGCTTCGTTGAGGCCCAGGATTGGATCGCGTGGTGCCATTTCGACAGCGGAGAACAGGCTCATTTTTGCGGCGGCTCTGAATGGAGTGTGGAGGGACGTGTCGCGCTCCAGCCGAATGCACTAGAGCGGTGCACAAACGGGGAGCTAGTATAGAGGTCATCCGCGATTGATGGCGACAGTCGATTCGGCTTTTACCGTAAGTTTTTCCGATTATTTTTCGACCGTTAGTCGATTGATCGCGTCAGAGGCTTCAAGGGATGTAGGACGTTTGCCTTGAAAGCGAGGGCAATCGACTCCACATTGAGCACAATCCAGTTTTTTCCTCGGGCGACGTCGGTCGTTTGCGGTCTTTCTCGTTCCTGTCCGGTTTGACCGCGTACGGGTGAACCCAGAGGTATTTCATGTCTGAATTCCAGCTAGTCACCCGCTTCGAGCCCGCCGGCGACCAGCCGGAAGCTATCCGCCTGATGGTCGAGGGCATCGAGGCCGGGCTGGCGCACCAGACGTTGCTCGGTGTGACCGGTTCGGGCAAGACGTTCAGCATCGCCAACGTTATCGCCCAGGTTCAGCGCCCGACGCTGGTGCTGGCGCCGAACAAGACCCTGGCCGCGCAGTTGTACGGCGAATTCAAGGCGTTTTTCCCGAACAACGCTGTCGAGTATTTCGTTTCCTACTACGACTACTACCAGCCTGAAGCGTATGTGCCGTCCTCGGACACCTTCATCGAGAAAGACGCCTCGATCAACGATCACATCGAGCAGATGCGACTCTCGGCGACCAAAGCGCTGCTGGAGCGCAAGGACGCGATCATCGTCACCACGGTGTCGTGCATCTACGGTCTGGGCAGTCCGGAAACCTATTTGAAAATGGTGTTGCACGTGGATCGTGGCGACAAACTCGATCAGCGCGCCTTGCTGCGCCGTCTCGCCGATCTGCAGTACACCCGCAACGACATGGATTTCGCCCGTGCGACCTTCCGCGTGCGCGGTGATGTGATCGATATCCACCCGGCAGAATCCGATTTCGAAGCGATCCGAATCGAGCTGTTCGACGACGAGGTCGAGAGCCTGTCGGCCTTCGATCCGCTGACGGGCGAGGTGATTCGCAAGCTGCCGCGTTTCACCTTCTACCCGAAAAGCCACTACGTGACGCCGCGAGAAACCCTGCTCGACGCCATCGAGGGGATCAAGGTCGAATTGCAGGAGCGCCTGGAATACCTGCGTTCCAACAACAAACTGGTGGAGGCGCAGCGCCTCGAACAACGTACCCGTTTCGACCTGGAGATGATTCTCGAACTGGGCTACTGCAACGGCATCGAAAACTATTCCCGCTACCTGTCGGGTCGCGATCCAGGTCAAGCGCCGCCGACCTTGTTCGATTACCTGCCGGCCGACGCCTTGCTGGTGATCGACGAATCCCACGTCAGCGTGCCGCAAGTCGGCGCCATGTATAAGGGCGACCGCTCACGCAAGGAAACGCTGGTGGAATACGGTTTCCGCCTGCCGTCAGCGCTGGACAACCGGCCAATGCGCTTCGACGAGTTCGAAGGCATCAGCCCGCAAACGATTTTTGTCTCGGCCACGCCGGGCAACTACGAGGCGGAACACGCCGGGCGTGTCATTGATATGGTGGTGCGTCCGACCGGCCTGGTGGACCCGCAAATTGAAATCCGCCCGGCGTTGACCCAGGTCGACGATCTGCTTTCGGAAATCACCAAGCGCGCTGCAGTGGATGAGCGGGTATTGGTCACGACGCTGACCAAGCGCATGGCCGAAGACTTGACCGATTACCTGGCCGACCATGGCGTGCGCGTACGTTATCTGCACTCGGACATCGACACCGTGGAGCGCGTGGAAATCATCCGCGATTTGCGCCTCGGCACGTTTGATGTGCTGGTGGGGATCAACCTGTTGCGTGAAGGCCTGGACATGCCGGAAGTGTCCTTGGTGGCGATTCTCGATGCGGACAAGGAAGGCTTCCTGCGTTCCGAGCGCTCGCTGATCCAGACCATCGGTCGTGCGGCGCGTAACCTCAACGGTCGGGCGATTCTGTATGCGGATCGCATCACCGGTTCCATGGAGCGGGCGATCGGTGAAACCGAGCGTCGTCGCGACAAGCAGATCGCCTTCAACCTGGCCAACGGCATTACGCCGAAGGGTGTGTTCAAGGACGTCGCCGACATCATGGAAGGCGCCACCGTGCCGGGTTCGCGCAGCAAGAAGCGCAAAGGCATGGCCAAGGCTGCCGAGGAAAACGCCAGGTACGAAGCGGAATTGCGTTCGCCGGGGGAAGTCGCCAAGCGGATCAAGGCGCTGGAGGAGAAGATGTACCAGCTGGCTCGCGACCTGGAATTCGAAGCGGCGGCGCAGATGCGCGACGAGATTGCCAAGCTGCGGGAGCGGTTGATCGCGGTTTGAGATTTGTGGCGAGTATGCGGGCCTCTTCGCGGGCAAGCCTCGCTCCTACAGGTCTTGTGTCGTTTTTCAATTATGCGAACGACACAAAACCTGTAGGAGCGAGGCTTGCCCGCGAAGGCCGCACCACCGATCTAATGGGCCTCACTGGCCTTGATCCCCGCCGGCAACTGCTTGGTCAACAACACCGCAATCATGCTGATCCCCAGCGCAATCCCGACAAAGTGAAACGCATCGTTGTAAGCCATGATCGACGCCTGTTGATGGGCAATTTCACTGAGCTTGCCCAGCGCCGCCGCTTCACTGCCTAACCGGTCCGTCAGCGACGCCATGCGCTCGGCGACCTGCGGGTTGCTCGGCACAATCGATTCACGCAAATAATCAAAGTAGGTCTTGGTTCGCGCATCCAGCAACGTGGCGAGGAGGGCGATGCCAATGGCGCCGCCGAGGTTGCGCAGGATGTTGAACAGGCTCGATGCCGAGCCAGCGTCCTGCGGCAGGATATACGCGGTGGCGATCAGCGAGATGGTCACCATGATCAGGGGCTGGCCGAGTGCGCGGATGATCTGGATCTGGTTGAACTGCGGTCCGGCGAAATCCGGGTTCAGCACCCCCGAGGAAAAACTCGCCAGGCCGAACAAGCCGAAGCCCAAGGTGCACAGCCATTTCGGCGAGATGACCTTCATCAGCTTCGGCACCAGCGGAATCAGGAACAGCTGCGGCACGCCCATCCACATGATCACTTCGCCGATCTGCAGGGCGTTGTAGTTCTGGATCTGCGCCAGGTACAGCGGCAACAGAAAGATCGAACCGTACAACCCGACCCCCATTCCCAGGCTGGAAATACTCGACAAGCCGAAATTGCGATTGCCCAGGATCCCAAGGTTGATCAGCGGATTGGGTTTGGAAAACTGCACGATCACAAAGGTGATCAGGCTGATCAGCGCGATGCTGCCCAGGGTCACGATCAGGTTTGATTCCAGCCAGTCTTTGCGATGGCCTTCCTCCAGAAAAACCTGCAAACAACCGAGGCCGATACCGAGCGTAAGAATCCCCATGTAGTCGGTGCTTTTCAGCAGTTCCCAGTGCGCTTCTTTTTTCTCCAGGCCATACATCAGGCCGGCGATCATGATCAGGCCCGGCGGGATGTTGATGTAGAAGATGTATTCCCAGCCCCAGTTTTCCGTCAGCCAGCCGCCAAGTGTCGGGCCGATGGAGGGCGCGAAGGTTGCGGTCATGGCGAACATGGCCATGCCTTTGGCGCGATGGTGTTCGGGAAGCTTGATCAGCGTCAGGGTGAACGCCAGCGGGATCAGCGCGCCGCCGGTGAAGCCTTGCAGCGCGCGGAAAATGATCATGCTTTCCAGGCTCCACGCCATCGAGCAGAGCAGGGACGAGGCAAGAAATCCAAGCGAAACCCACACCGCCAGACGGCGTGCGGACAGCAGCTGCACCAGCCACGCCGTCAGCGGAATCATTATGATTTCCGCGACCAGGTACGACGTGGAAATCCATGAGCCTTCTTCCAGCGTCGCCGACAGCGCGCCTTGAATGTCCTTGAGCGACGAGTTGGTGATCTGGATATCGAGCACCGCCATGAAGGCGCCGAGCATCACGCTCATCACGGCGATCCAGTCCCGCCGGGTCGGTTCGCCGGCCGGGCGGATCAGTTGATCACCGGCCATCGTCAGGGGTGTCTTTGATGTTCACTTTGGCGGTGACCGACATGCCCGGACGAATCTTGCCGTGCAGCGGGTTGTCCGCGGCGAAGGTCAGTTTTACCGGAATCCGTTGTACGACTTTGGTGAAGTTGCCCGTGGCATTGTCCGGCGGCAGCAGGCTGAACTGTGCGCCCGAGGCGGCGAACAGGCTGTCGACCCGCGCTTCGATTGGCGTGTCGCCGTAGGCGTCGAAGGTCAGTTCGGCTTTCTGGCCGGGCTGCATGTGACCGATTTGGGTTTCCTTGAAGTTGGCCTGAATCCAGATGTCCTGATCCGGGACGATCGACAGCAAATAAGCGCCGGCCTGCACATATTGGCCTTCGCGGGCGGCGCGCTGGCCGATCATGCCGCTGATGGGCGCGTGGATTTCGCTGCGGGTCAGGTTCAATTCCGCCTGGGCCAGATCGGTCTTGGCGTTGGCGATCATCGCGTCGAGGCGCTTGATCTCGGCGCTGAGGGAGTTGACTTGCTGGCGCTGACTTTGTGCGTCTGCCTGGGCCTTGGTCACCTGCGAGCGGGCGATGTGGGTATCGGCGGAAAGGGTGGTCACGCGCTCTTCCGACACGTAGCCGGGTTTGCGCAGGGTTTGCGCGCGGGACAGGTCAATCTGCGAGCGACCGAGGCTGGCCTGGCTGGATGCGACTTGCGCTTCGCTGGAGGCGATCAGGCTGGCTTGCTGCGTCAGTTTGCTCTGGGCTTGCAGGCGTTCGGCCTGGCGGGTGGCGAGGGCGGCGTTGGCGCGGTCGACAGCGAGGTGGAAATCATCGCCTTCGAGCTTGATCAGCAACTGGCCCTTTTCGACGTGCTGGTTGTCCTGTACCAGCACCTGATCGATGCGAGCGCCCAACTGGCTCGACACACGGGTGATCTCGCCCTGGACATAGGCGTTATCGGTGCTTTCATAAAACCGTCCCTTGAAGAACCACTGGGCAAACAAGGCCCCGGCAATCAACAGGACGATCAGCAGGAAAATAGACAGGCGACGCTTGAGTTGGGCAGGCATGGGGCAAACTGTAGTCGAGAAATTGTAAGGAAAGTTATCAGCAGGCGAATTTGGCATACAGTCGATAGTGGGTAAATGCCATCGGCTGATAATCCACCATTCATCCCGGCCCAGGCCCGTTGTAGACGCAAACTTGGCTTAAATGCCCTGCTCACTGGAGCCGGGCGGGCAACGCCTGTTACCATTCGCCCTTTGTTTTATCTTCATTTCGAGACTTGCCATGACCACCGTCCGCACGCGCATCGCGCCATCGCCTACCGGGGACCCCCACGTAGGTACCGCTTACATCGCTTTGTTCAACTACTGCTTTGCCAAGCAGCACGGCGGTGAGTTCATCCTGCGGATCGAAGACACCGATCAGTTGCGTTCGACCCGCGAGTCCGAACAGCAGATTTTCGACGCCCTGCGCTGGTTGGGCATCGACTGGAGCGAAGGCCCGGACGTCGGCGGCCCACACGGTCCTTACCGTCAAAGCGAGCGCGGCGATATCTATCAGAAGTATTGCCAGCAATTGGTCGAGATGGGCCATGCCTTCCCGTGCTTCTGCACCGCTGAAGAGCTGGACCAGATGCGCGCCGAGCAAATGGCTCGCGGCGAAACCCCGCGGTACGACGGTCGTGCGCTGCTGCTGTCCAAGGAAGAAGTTGCACGTCGCCTGGCCGCTGGCGAACCGCACGTGATCCGCATGAAAGTGCCGAGCGAAGGCGTGTGCGTGGTGCCGGACATGCTGCGTGGCGACGTCGAGATCCCGTGGGATCGCATGGACATGCAAGTCCTGATGAAGACCGACGGCCTGCCGACGTACTTCCTGGCCAACGTGGTCGATGACCACCTGATGGGCATCACCCACGTGCTGCGTGGCGAAGAATGGCTGCCTTCGGCGCCAAAACTGATTCTTCTGTACGAATACTTCGGCTGGGAACAACCGGAGCTGTGCTACATGCCGCTGCTGCGTAACCCGGACAAGAGCAAGCTGTCCAAGCGCAAGAACCCGACCTCGGTGACGTTCTACGAGCGCATGGGCTTCATGCCGGAAGCGATGCTCAACTACCTGGGGCGCATGGGCTGGTCGATGCCGGACGAGCGCGAGAAGTTCTCGCTGCAGGAAATGGTCGACAACTTCGACCTGAGCCGCGTCTCCCTCGGTGGGCCGATTTTCGACATCGAGAAACTGTCGTGGCTCAACGGCCAGTGGCTGCGTGACCTGCCGGTGGAAGAGTTCGCCAGCCGCTTGCAGACCTGGGCGCTGAACCCCGAGTACATGATGAAGATCGCGCCGCACGTGCAGGGCCGCGTTGAAACCTTCAGCCAGGTCGCACCGCTGGCCGGGTTCTTCTTCGCCGGTGGCGTGAACCCGGATGCCAAGCTGTTTGAATCGAAGAAATTGTCGGGTGATCAGGTTCGTCAGTTGATGCAGTTGATTCTGTGGAAGCTGGAAAGCCTGCGTCAGTGGGAGAAGGACAGCATCACCGCGACCATTCAAGCGGTGGTCGAGTCCCTGGAATTGAAGCTGCGTGACGCCATGCCGCTGATGTTCGCAGCGATCACTGGTCAGGCGAGTTCGGTGTCGGTGCTGGATGCGATGGAAATCCTCGGCCCGGACCTGACGCGTTTCCGTCTGCGCCAGGCCATCGACCTGCTCGGTGGCGTGTCGAAGAAGGAAAACAAGGAGTGGGAAAAACTCCTGGGCAACATCGCCTGATGAACACCGTCCTGTAGGAGCGTTGCTTGCTCGCGAAGAACGATGACGCGGTGTGCCAGACACACCGAGGCGTCCCGTTCGCCGGCAAGCCTGGCTCCTACAGATCGATGTATACCCCGGATTTACGGGGGGAGGGCGGTAAGTGATTGTTATGTCGGCAAAAAACTTTGGAAATTGTTAAAAATAAATTTGACACGTTTCCGAAGCGCCATTAAGATTCGCCCCGTCCTCAGCGATGAGGGGCTATAGCTCAGCTGGGAGAGCGCTTGCATGGCATGCAAGAGGTCGACGGTTCGATCCCGTCTAGCTCCACCAATTTACACTTCAAGGTCTGGCCACACCGGCCTTGAAGCGATCAACACTCAGCGTTGATCTGTTGTATAGAAGGGTTTGCGTCCCCTTCGTCTAGTGGCCTAGGACACCGCCCTTTCACGGCGGTAACAGGGGTTCGAGTCCCCTAGGGGACGCCAGTTTTACAGAAGCGATGTCGCAAGATGCCGCTCCGCCGCGAGGCGAAAAATCCGGGGCTATAGCTCAGCTGGGAGAGCGCTTGCATGGCATGCAAGAGGTCGACGGTTCGATCCCGTCTAGCTCCACCAATTTTACAGTTCAAGGTCTGGCCACACCGGCCTTGAATCGATCAGCTCTCAGCACTGATCAGTTGTATAGAAGGTTTTGCGTCCCCTTCGTCTAGTGGCCTAGGACACCGCCCTTTCACGGCGGTAACAGGGGTTCGAGTCCCCTAGGGGACGCCACGATTACCCGCTCTGCGGGATTTTATAAGGGTCATTCAATTATTGAATGGCCCTTTTGTTTGTCTGGCGTTTGGCCAAATCCCCCATTTCTCTCAAACTGTTCTTCAGACCAGCGGTCACATCTACGACTTGCGGAAAATTATTATGAGAATAATATTCTAGTCGTAATATTCGGAGGCAACGATGAACGATAAAAAAGCTCAAACCCGCGAACGCATTCTCAAGGCCGCCAGCGCAGCACTGATTCAGCGTGGCCCGGCCGAACCGAGCGTGGGCGAAGTAATGGGCGCAGCCGGCCTGACGGTTGGCGGCTTCTATGCGCACTTCGAAAGCAAGGACGCGATGATGCTGGAAGCGTTCAAGCAACTGCTCGGTCACCGCCGTAGCTTGATCGCCGACATGGACGCCGAGTTGACCGGCGAAGAGCGTCGCGCGTTGGTGGCGGCGTTTTACCTGTCACGCAAACACCGGGATTCCTCTGAATCCGCGTGCCCGATCCCGGCCTCCGTCGGCGAGCTGGGACGCCTGCCGGACGCATTTCGGGTGGCGCTGAATGAACACGTGGAAATGATGGTCGCGCAGTTGGCGGCCAGCCCGGAAGACGCCGACAAAGCCTTGGCCGACATGGCCTTGATGGTCGGTGGATTGGCTCTGGCACGGGCGCTGGGGCCGGGAGAGTTGTCTGATCGATTGCTGCGTGCCGCCAAGTCGGCGGTGCTATGACCTGAAGGCAATGGCCTGAGGAGTGAGAGCGATGAGCACGTTAAAGTGGGTTCGTGGCGTTAATGGCACCTTGGGCTGGTTTGCACCGAAACTGGTCGCGAGCAAAATGCGACTGGCGTTCATGACGCCGCGGGATCTGCCGCCGCGTGATTGGGAATTGCCGTTACTGGCGAAATCCGAGCGCATCACACTCCGTTTCGGCCTCTCGGCGTTGCGCTGGGGGCAAGGCCCGGCGGTCTTGCTGATGCACGGTTGGGAAGGTCGGCCAACGCAGTTTGCCAGCCTGATCACCGCGCTGGTTGACGCCGGCTATACCGTAGTCGCCCTGGACGGTCCGGCTCACGGTCGCTCGCCGGGCAACGAAGCCAACGTCGTGCTGTTCGCCCGGGCCATGCTTGAGGCCGCTGCCGAGTTGCCGCCGCTGCAAGCGGTCATCGGTCACTCGATGGGCGGTGCCAGCGCCATGCTCGCCGTTCAGTTGGGCCTGCGCACCGAAACCCTGGTGACCATTGGCGCTCCGGCGCGGATTCTCGGGGTTCTGCGCGGTTTCGCCCGCTACGTGCGGCTACCGCCAAAAGCCCGTTCGGCGTTCATTCGCCAAGTCGAAAAAGATGTCGGCATGCGCGCGGCTGCATTGGATGTCTCGCGTTATCAGCTCGACATGCCTGGCCTGATCGTTCATGCCGAAGACGACAACTTCGTCCCGGTCAAGGAATCCCAACTGATCCACGAGGCCTGGTTCGACAGTCGCTTACTGCGGCTGGAGGAGGGCGGTCATCAACGGGTGCTTGCCGACCCGCGGGTGATTGATGGCGTGTTATCACTGCTGGCCGGTCGCAGCCTGCAATCGCGCCAATCGGCCTGAGCATCCGTTACACTGCCCCGGTCGACATCATTTGACCGGGAGTGGGGCATGGGCTGGGATCGGGCAACGCCATTTATCATTGATCTTGCGGTGGACGCCGAGGACATCGATGGGTTGGGTCACGCGAATAACGCGGTGTACGTGACCTGGCTCGAACGCTGCGCCTGGCGCCACTCGCAGCGGCTCGGCCTCGATCTGGTCGAGTACCGGCGGCTGGATCGGGCGATGGCGGTGGTGCGGCACGAGATCGATTACCTGGCGGCGGCCTATGAAGGCGATGAGTTGCAATTGGCGACCTGGATCGTCGATTGGGACCAGCGCCTGAAAATGACTCGGCACTTCCAGCTCAAGCGCCCGAGCGACAACACCACGTTACTGCGCGCGCAAACCACGTTTGTCTGCATTGAGCTGTCCACGGGCAAACCCAAGCGCATGCCGGCGGAGTTCATCGAAGGTTACGGCCCGGCGTTGCAAGTCGCGATTTAATTGAACCCTTCGCGGGCAAGTCGGATCGCCGCACCGCACGCTCCTACAGGTTTTGTGTCGTTCGCATAATGGCGGAGCGACACAAAACCTGTAGGAGCGTGGCTTGCCCGCGAAGGCGTCCGCACAATCAACACCGCCCGGTCTGACGAAATACCTTCTAACCGCCGAAACCAGTAAACTGCCGCACGTTTTTCGTCGAGTGTGTTTTTCATGCAAATTGCTTTGGCGCCCATGGAGGGGTTGGTCGACAACATCCTGCGGGACGTGCTGACCCGTGTGGGCGGTATCGATTGGTGCGTGACCGAGTTCATCCGGATCAACGACCAACTGCTCACCCCTGCCTATTTCCACAAGTTCGGTCCTGAACTGCTGACGGATGCGCGCACCGCTTCCGGCGTGCCATTGCGCGTGCAGCTGTTGGGTTCCGACCCGGTGTGCCTGGCGGAAAACGCCGCGCTGGCCTGCGAGCTGGGTTCCGAAGTCATCGACCTGAACTTCGGCTGCCCGGCCAAGACCGTCAATAAATCCCGTGGCGGCGCGGTACTGCTCAAAGAGCCCGAGCTGTTGAACCAGATCGTCGAGCATGTCCGTCGCGCCGTCCCGGCGCACATTCCGGTCACCGCGAAAATGCGTCTCGGCTTCGACAGCCCTGACGGTTCGCTGGTCTGCGCCACGGCCCTGGCCGAAGGCGGCGCGGAGCACATCGTGGTGCATGCGCGGACCAAGATGGACGGCTACAAGCCGCCGGCGCATTGGGAGTGGATCCCTCGCGTGCAGGAAGTGGTCAAGGTGCCGGTATTCGCCAACGGTGATATCTGGAGCGTCGAAGACTGGCGCCGCTGCCGCGAAATCAGCGGCGTGGAAGACATCATGCTCGGTCGCGGGCTGGTGTCGCGTCCGGACCTGGCCCGGCAGATCGCCGCCGCCCGTGCCGGTGAAGAGGTGGTCGAGATGACCTGGGCCGAGCTGCTGCCGCTGATTCAGGACTTCTGGCTGCAAGCCAAAGCCCAGATGACGCCACGCCAATCGCCCGGTCGCCTGAAGCAGTGGCTGGCGATGCTTACGCGCAATTATCCCGAGGCGGTTGAGCTGTTCACCCTGCTTCGCCGTGAAACCGAACTGGATCAGGTTTCGCGTTTGCTGGGGTTGCAGGTAGCCGAAGCGGCCTGAAAAAAATCTCGAAATAATCTCTTGAAAAGCAATCAGCGGTCCCTATCTAAGGATTACGCGATGCCGAATTCGGGTCGCGGAGACAAAAAACTTGCTGATTGTTTTCAGGAGATTTGAACCATGACTACTGCATTTTCCCTGGCCCCACTGTTCCGTTCCTCGGTAGGCTTCGACCGTTTCAACGACCTGTTCGAAACCGCCCTGCGCAACGAGCCAGGCAGCACCTATCCACCTTACAACGTGGAAAAACACGGTGACGATCAATACCGCATCGTTGTAGCGGCCGCCGGTTTCCAGGAAGAAGACCTGGACCTGCAAGTCGAGAAAGGTGTGCTGACCATCAGTGGCGGCAAACGCGACGCAACTGAAGGCGTGACCTTCCTGCACCAAGGCATCGCCCAGCGCGCGTTCAAACTGTCGTTCCGCCTGGCCGATCACATCGAGATCAAGGCCGCCGACCTGAGCAACGGTCTGTTGAGCATCGACCTGCTGCGTGTCATTCCGGAAGAGGCGAAAGCCAAACGCATCCCAATCAACGGGACGCAAAAACCCGCTCTGCAGCACTAAGGCGGGGCAATGAAAAAGGGCGCCAATGGCGCCCTTTTTTGTGCCCGCACTTCCTGTAGGAGCGAGCCGGCTCCGGGCGGCGTTCCGACGATGGACCTGAGAGCGCTGCGGGGTTTCAGGATTCCCGCGTCATCGTTGACGTCCATCGCGAGCAGGCTCGCTCCTACAGGGTGCGGGTTATTTCAGGAGTTTCTGGAATGCCTCCACCGGCAACGGCTGGCTGTGCAGATAGCCCTGATAAAAATGGCAGCCCAGCCCCTGCAAAAACTCTAACTGTTCCGGCGTCTCCACCCCTTCGGCAATCACTTTCAACTCCAGGCTGCGGGCCATGGCGACGATGGCGCGGATGATCTCGGCGTCGTTCGGGTCGGTAGTCGCATCGCGAATGAACGACTGGTCGATTTTCAGGGTGTCGACCGGCAATCGCTTGAGGTAAGTCAGCGAGGAATAACCGGTGCCGAAGTCGTCCATGGCGAAGCTGATGCCGAGTTTTTTCAGGCGGCGCATTTTGCTGATGGTGTCTTCCAGATTCTGGATGACGATGCCTTCGGTGATCTCCAGTTTCAGCAGCGAGCAGGGCAGGCCGTGGGTGGCGAGGCTGAGCTCGATGCGCTCGACGAAGTCGTTCTGGCGGAATTGTCGTGGGCTGATGTTCACGCACAGGCTGAAGTCGAGCGGGTCGATCAGGCCCTTGGCGATCAGCTGTTTAAAGGCGTCGCAGGCTTCGTCGACGATCCAGGTGCCGACTTCCAGAATCAGTCCGCTGTCTTCCAGGACCTTGATGAATTCAGTCGGCGATTGCGCGCCCAATTCCGGATGGTTCCAGCGCACCAGCGCTTCGGCGCCGACGATGCGATTGTCGCGGGCGTCCACCTGCGGCTGGTAATGCACGTCGAATTCGCCCCGGGAAAGGGCCAGGCGCAGGTCGGTCTCCATGCGCAGGCGCTCACTGGCGGCCTTCTGCATGGTGTTGTGATACATCTGGGTGGTGTTGCGCCCCGAATCCTTGGCCCGATACAGCGCGATGTCGGCGCGTTTGAGCAGGTCGGTCGGGGTCGAGCCATGATCGGGAATCAGCGCGATACCGATACTCGGTGTCACTTGCAGGCGCTGGCCGTCGAGGAACATCGGTTCCGACAGCAGTTCGCGCAAGGTGTCCGCCAGTTCGCGGACCTGCTCGCTGACTTCATTGCGCGAACCTTCCAGGCCGCTGAGCAGCACCACGAATTCGTCACCGCCCAACCGTGCCACGGTGTCTTCCATGCGCACGCTGGCTTCGAGGCGCGCAGTGATGATCTTCAGCACCGTGTCGCCCACCGGGTGGCCGAGCGAATCGTTGATGTGCTTGAAGTGGTCGAGGTCCAGAAACATCAGGGCGCCGCGCAGGTTGTGGCGTTTGAGCAGGGCGATCTGCTGGCTCAGGCGATCCATCAACAGCGCGCGGTTGGGCAGGTTGGTCAGCGGGTCGTGGTAGGCCAGGTGGCGGATCTGTGCTTCGGCGTTTTTCAACAGGCTGACGTCCCGCGCGGTCAGCAGCAGGCACGCGGTTTCATTGAGGGTGATCGGTTCTACCGAGACTTCGACGGTCAGCAAGTCGCCATGCTTGTTGCGCCCAAGCATTTCCTGGTGATGCACGCGGCCCTTGATCTGCAGCTCGGCCAGCAGCGCCGAGCGTTGTTTTTCTTCGGCCCAGATGCCGACCTGGTACACCGTGCGGCCGACGACTTCATCGGCGCGGTAGCCGGTCAGGCGGCAGAAACCGTCGTTGACCTCCAGATAGCGCCCGGTGTCGCGTTCGGTGATGGTGATGGCGTCGGGGCTGGAGTGGAAGGCCTTGGCGAACTTCTCCTCGCTGGCCTTGAGCGCCGCTTCCGAGCGTTGTTGCTGGGTGATATCACGCAGAGTGGTAACGATGCACGGCTGGTCGCCGACACTGATCTGGCGGCTGGAAATCACGCAGGTCAGCGACTGGCCGTCCTTGTGCTGGACGATGATGGCGACGTTGTTCAGGCCTTGTTCGCGGATGACTTGTTCGATCCGGCGCAGGCTTTTCGCCGAGGCGTCCCACAGGCCGATTTCGTCGGCGCTGCGACCAATCACCTCGGCGGTACTCCAGCCGAAGGTCTGGGTGAAACTGGAGTTGATCTCGATGAACTGGCCGGTGTCCTGGCGGGTAACGCAGATCGGGTCCGGGCTGACCTGGAACAGGGTGGCAAATTTCTCTTCGGAGGCGACCAGCTTCTGTTCGCGTTCGACCTGATCGGTAATGTCCAGCAAGGTCCCCGCCATGCGTAGCGGTGCGCCGTTTTCATCGCGGTAGAGGCGGGCGCGGCTTTCCAGGTAACGCGAAGTGCCGTCCTCCAGCTGCACGCGGTAGGTCAACTGATAGTTGCCGGCCGGGCCTTCGCGCAGGCTGCGATAGGCATCGCGCATGCTGTCGCGCTCCTCGCCGGGCACGCCTTCGAAAAACTCGTCGAAGGATTCATGGAACGGTATGGGGTCCAGTCCGTGCAACTGCGCGGCGCGGGCCGAGCCATACAACATGCCGCTGGGAATGTGCCAGTCCCAGGTGCCGAGCTGCGCCGAGTCCAGCGCCAGGTCAAGACGCTCCTGGCTGTCCTTAAGGGCAAGTTCGGCAGCCTTGCGTTCGGTGGTGTCGAGAAAGGTGCTGAGCAGGTAGGGCTGGCCTTCGAGTTCGACCTTTTGCGCGCTGAGAATGCCATCGTGGACCTGTCCATTACTGGCGCGGAACTGCACCTCCATGCTGACCAGCTCACCTTTGGCCTTGGTCGCCTTGACCAGTTTCTCCCGTTGCTCCGGGTGTACCCACAGGCCCAGTTCCAGCGTGGTGCGGCCAATCGCGTTTTGCACCGGCCAGCCGAACAGGCTTTCGAAATACTGGTTGGCTTCGGTGATCAGGCCGTCTTCCTGGCGAGTCAGCAGCACCATGTTCGGGCACAGGTGAAACAGCGTCGCGAAGCGTTTTTCCGAGCTGCTCAGCGCCTGTTCACGCTGACGCTGGTGGGTGATCTCGCGGATTACCCCGATCATGCGTGGTCGCCCGTGTTTGTCCGGCAGCAGGCTGCCGTTGATCTCCAGCCAGTGCAGGCTGCCGTCGGGCCAGCGAATGCGGTGATGCATCGCCTGTTCCAGTGGCGCGCCGGCGATTACCGCGTGGAAGGCACGGAGGGTTTTCGCTCGATCCTCCGGGGGCAACAGGTCGAGGTATTCCAGATCCGCCGGCAACGGTTGCCGGGGGTCGAAACCGAACAGCGCCTGCGTACCCCGCGACCAACTGATCTGCCCGCGTTCGATGTCCCAATACCAGGCGCCCAAACGTGCGCCGTTGAGGGCGGCCAGCAGCTGCGGCGCACTCTCCCAGCTCTGCTCGGATCGTTTCGGGTCAAGCGCCTGAATACGTGGCATCGGCGGAATACGGTCAACAGATTTCGGCATTGGCAGGCCTTGGGCTGAATGGGGCGTTAGGCGCAGGTATTTGAGGCTCTATAGGAGTAGCACAAATTAGCCTTGAGTCCCTGGCAGATCGAGTTGTGCATCCAGCAAGGCCATAAAAGCCCGTGCTGCGTTCGACAGCGTCCGTTCGGTGTGCAAGATATAGCCTAGCTGGCGAGTCAGTTGTATGCCGGGCAAAGGTATTCGCGCAACCTGATCGTCAAGCATTGTGCGCGGCAACACGCTCCAGGCCAGGCCGATCGACACCATCATCTTGATGGTTTCCAGATAATTCGTGCTCATGGCGATGTTCGGCGTCAAGCCTTGGGCTTCGAACAGGCGCCGGACGATATGGTGAGTAAAGGTGTTGCCGCCGGGAAATACCGCCGGATGCAGGGCGATGTCCGCCAGGCTGACCGCGCCATTGCTGATCAGTGAATGCTCCGGCGCGGCCACGAAATCCAGCGGGTCGTCCCACACCGGCGTGGCCTTGACCAGGGCATGAGGCTCGGGCGCGAGGGTGATGACGGCCAGCTCGGCGCGACCGTGGAGGATTTCTTCGTAGGCCACTTCCGAATCGAGGAACTGAATATCCAGCGCCACTTGTGGGTAGCGTCGGGTGAATTCCCTTAACAAGGGCGGTAAACGGTGCAGGCCGATGTGGTGACTGGTGGCCAGCGTCAGGCGGCCGGTCACTTCGCCAGTCAGGTTAGTCAGGGCGCGGCGGGTGTCGTCCAGCACGTTCAGAATCTGATAAGCCCGTGGCAGCAGGGCGCGTCCGGCTTCGGTCAGGCCGACTTCGCGACCCAGCCGATCAAACAGTCGCACCTTTAATTGCTGCTCCAGCCCTGCGATCCGTTTGCTGATCGCCGGTTGCGTCAGGTGCAGCCGTTCGCCGGCACCGGAGAAGCTTCCTGTCTCGGCAATGGCAATAAAGGCATTAAGGTTGGCCAGATCCATCGTCGTATTCCAGTTGGTTATCCAAAGCATAAAAAATATGAATTTGAGTTATTTAATGTAACCCCCTAGGATCGACCTCACAAGCCAAAGGGTTATTGAAATTCTCAAGACCCAGGGCATAGAAACACGCTGATGAGGACCGTCTGATGGCCGGCAAAACGCTTTACGACAAGCTTTGGGATTCCCATGAAGTGAAACGGCGCGACGATGGGTCGTCGCTGATCTATATCGACCGCCACATCATCCATGAAGTGACTTCGCCCCAAGCTTTCGAAGGCCTGCGCCTGGCCGGGCGCAAGCCTTGGCGCGTCGACTCGATCATCGCCACGCCGGATCACAACGTACCGACCACTCCGGATCGCAAGGGCGGCATCGAAGCGATTACCGACCAGGTCTCGCGTTTGCAGGTTCAGACCCTCGATGACTACTGCGATGAATATGGCATCACCGAATTCAAAATGAATGACGTGCGCCAGGGCATCGTTCACGTGATCGGTCCGGAGCAGGGCGCAACCTTGCCGGGCATGACCGTGGTCTGCGGCGACTCGCACACCTCGACCCACGGTGCATTTGGCGCCCTGGCCCATGGCATCGGCACTTCCGAGGTCGAGCACGTGTTCGCCACGCAGTGCCTGGTCGCCAAGAAAATGAAGAATATGCTGGTGTCGGTCGAAGGCAAACTGCCGTTCGGCGTGACCGCCAAGGACATCGTGCTCGCGGTCATCGGCAAGATCGGCACCGCCGGCGGTAATGGCCATGCCATCGAGTTTGCCGGCAGCGCCATTCGCGACTTGTCTATCGAAGGCCGCATGACCATCTGCAACATGTCCATCGAGGCTGGCGCTCGCGTAGGTCTGGTGGCGGCGGATGAAAAAACCGTGGCGTATGTGAAAGGCCGTCCGTTTGCCCCGAAAGGCGCGGAATGGGACCTCGCTGTCGAAGCCTGGAAAGACCTGGTTTCCGACGCTGATGCGGTGTTCGACACCGTCGTCGAGCTCGACGCCACTCAGATCAAGCCTCAAGTCAGCTGGGGCACTTCGCCCGAGATGGTGTTGGCGGTCGATCAGAACGTGCCGGACCCGGCGAAGGAAATGGACCTGGTCAAACGCGGTTCCATCGAGCGCGCCCTGAAGTACATGGGTTTGACCGCCAATCAGGCGATCACCGACATTCAGCTGGACCGCGTGTTCATTGGCTCCTGCACCAACTCGCGGATCGAAGACCTGCGCGCTGCGGCGGTGATCGCCAAGGGCCGCAAAGTGGCTTCGACCATCAAGCAAGCCATCGTGGTGCCGGGCTCGGGCCTGGTGAAGGCGCAAGCCGAGGCCGAAGGCCTGGACAAGATTTTCCTCGAAGCCGGTTTCGAGTGGCGTGAACCAGGTTGCTCGATGTGCCTGGCGATGAACCCGGACCGTTTGGAGTCGGGCGAGCATTGCGCATCGACCTCCAACCGCAACTTCGAAGGGCGTCAGGGCGCCGGTGGCCGTACGCACCTGGTCAGCCCGGCCATGGCCGCGGCGGCTGCCGTCAACGGTCGTTTCATCGACGTTCGCGAACTGATCTGAGGAACCGCACATGAGAGCTTTTACCCAACACACCGGTTTGGTTGCGCCATTGGATCGTGCCAACGTCGACACCGACCAGATCATTCCGAAGCAGTTCTTGAAGTCGATCAAGCGCACCGGTTTTGGCCCGAACCTGTTTGACGAATGGCGCTACCTGGACGTGGGTTATGCCTACCAGGACAACTCCAAGCGTCCGCTGAACAAGGATTTCGTCCTCAACGCCGAGCGTTACCAGGGCGCCAGCGTATTGTTGGCCCGCGAAAACTTCGGTTGCGGCTCCAGCCGCGAGCACGCGCCGTGGGCGCTGGAAGAGTACGGTTTCCGCAGCATCATTGCGCCGAGCTATGCCGACATCTTCTACAACAACAGCTTCAAGAACGGCTTGCTGCCGATCATCTTGAGCGACGCTGAAGTGGATGAACTGTTCCAGCAAGTCGAGGCGAATCCTGGCTACGAGTTGAAGATCGACCTGCAAGCCCAGACCGTGACCCGGCCTGACGGCAAGGTCTACAGCTTCGAGCTCGACGAGTTCCGCAAGCATTGCCTGGTCAACGGCCTCGATGACATCGGCCTGACTTTGCAGGATCACGAGGCAATTGCATCGTTTGAAGCCAAGCATCGTGCGAGCCAGCCTTGGTTGTTTCGCGACGCTTGATTTTGCGTAAGGCGTGATGACGCCTTCGCGGGCAAGCCTCGCTCCTACAGGTATTGCGCTGTCCTTGTAGGAGCGAGGCTTGCCCGCGAAGAGGCCCGAAAAAACACTCCAAGACTCACCCGAAAAAGGAAGTCCACATGACCAGCACCGCCCAGCACAGCCAGGTAGTCCAAAAGCAATTCGGCGAACAGGCCTCGGCCTACCTGAGCAGCGCCGTCCACGCTCAAGGCACTGAGTTTGCGCTGCTACAGGCTGAGCTGGCCGGGCAGGGCGATGCCCGCGTGCTGGACCTCGGTTGCGGCGCCGGTCATGTGAGTTTTCACGTGGCGTCGTTGGTCAAGGAAGTGGTGGCTTACGATTTGTCGCAGCAAATGCTCGACGTGGTCGCCGGTGCTGCCGTTGATCGTGGGTTGGGCAACGTGTCCACGGTCCTGGGTGCCGCTGAGCGGTTGCCATTCGCCGATGGCGAATTCGACTTCGTCTTCAGCCGTTATTCGGCGCACCATTGGAGCGATCTCGGCCTGGCCCTGCGTGAAGTCCGGCGCGTGTTGAAGCCGGGCGGCGTGGCGGCGTTCATCGACGTGTTGTCACCGGGTAGCCCGTTGTTCGACACTTACCTGCAAAGTGTCGAAGTGCTGCGCGACACCAGCCATGTGCGCGATTATTCCGCCGGCGAGTGGCTGCGTCAGGTCAGCGAGGCGGGGTTGCACACTCGCAGCACCACGCGTCAGCGCCTGCGTCTGGAGTACACCAGCTGGGTCGAGCGCATGCGCACACCACAAGTGATGCGCGCTGCGATCCTCGAATTGCAGCAGTCGATGGGCAACGAAGTACGCGAATATTTTGAGATTGAGGCCGATGGTTCGTTCAGTACCGATGTACTGGTACTGATGGCAGAACGATAAGCTCGGAAACATAAGCCCCGAGCGATAGAGTTTTTCCGGGCGTGCCCAAGGGCACACCGACTGATGACATGAGGAAAGCATGAGCAAGCAGATTCTGATTCTCCCAGGTGACGGTATTGGCCCGGAAATCATGGCCGAAGCGGTCAAGGTGCTGGAACTGGCCAACGACAAGTACAGCCTGGGCTTCGAACTGAGCCACGACGTGATCGGTGGCGCCGCCATCGACAAGCACGGCGTGCCACTGGCCGACGAAACCCTGGAGCGTGCTCGCGCCGCTGATGCTGTTTTGCTGGGCGCCGTGGGCGGCCCGAAATGGGACACCATCGAGCGTGACATCCGTCCTGAGCGTGGTCTGCTGAAGATTCGTGCGCAACTGGGCCTGTTCGGCAACCTGCGTCCGGCGATCCTGTACCCGCAACTGGCCGAAGCTTCCAGCCTGAAAGCCGAAATCGTTTCCGGCCTGGACATCCTGATCGTTCGCGAGCTGACCGGCGGCATCTACTTCGGCGCGCCGCGTGGCACCCGCACCCTGGAAAATGGCGAGCGTCAGTCCTATGACACGCTGCCGTACAGCGAAAGCGAAATCCGCCGCATCGCCCGTGTCGGTTTCGACATGGCCATGGTGCGCGGCAAGAAGCTGTGCTCGGTGGACAAGGCCAACGTGTTGGCTTCCAGCCAACTGTGGCGTGAAATCGTCGAAGAAGTGGCCAAGGATTACCCGGAAGTCGAACTGAGCCACATGTACGTCGACAACGCCGCCATGCAACTGGTGCGCGCACCGAAGCAGTTCGACGTGATCGTCACCGACAACATGTTCGGCGATATCCTGTCTGACCAGGCGTCGATGCTCACCGGTTCCATCGGCATGCTGCCGTCGGCATCGCTGGATACCCACAACAAGGGCATGTACGAGCCTTGCCACGGTTCGGCGCCGGACATCGCGGGCAAGGGCATCGCCAACCCGCTGGCGACCATTTTGTCGGTGTCGATGATGTTGCGTTACAGCTTCAACCAGTCGGGTGCAGCGGATGCCATCGAGAAAGCCGTGAGCCTGGTGCTGGATCAGGGCCTGCGGACGGGCGACATCTGGTCGACCGGTTGCACTAAAGTCGGTACGCAGGAAATGGGTGACGCAGTAGTCGCCGCGCTGCGGAATCTGTAATCTCTCGGGCCCGCTGCCACTTTCCACTTCGAAAGCAGCGGCCCACTTTTCAAGAAGGTGTAGTTGCGATGAAACGTGTAGGTCTGATCGGTTGGCGCGGTATGGTCGGTTCCGTGCTCATGCAGCGGATGCTGGAAGAGCAGGATTTCGATCTTATCGAGCCGGTGTTTTTCACCACTTCCAATGTCGGTGGCCAAGGCCCGTCCGTGGGTAAGGACATTGCTCCGCTCAAGGACGCTTACAGCATTGAAGAGCTGAAAACCCTCGACGTGATTCTGACCTGCCAGGGTGGCGACTACACCAGCGAAGTCTTCCCGAAGCTGCGCGAAGCCGGCTGGCAGGGTTACTGGATCGACGCCGCTTCCAGCCTGCGCATGCAGGATGACGCGGTCATCGTGCTGGACCCGGTCAACCGCAAGGTCATCGACCAGCAGCTCGACGCGGGCACCAAGAACTACATCGGCGGCAACTGCACCGTCAGCCTGATGCTGATGGGTCTGGGCGGTCTGTTCGAAGCCGGTCTGGTCGAGTGGATGAGCGCCATGACTTATCAGGCAGCCTCCGGTGGCGGCGCGCAGCATATGCGTGAACTGATCAAGCAAATGGGCGTGACCCACGGCGCTGTCGCCGATCAACTGGCCGACCCGGCCAGCGCCATCCTCGACATCGACCGTCGTGTGGCCGAAGCCATGCGCAGCGACGCGTACCCGACCGAAAACTTCGGCGTACCGCTGGCCGGCAGCCTGATCCCGTGGATCGACAAGGAACTGCCGAACGGTCAGAGCCGCGAAGAGTGGAAGGCCCAGGCCGAGACCAACAAGATTCTCGGTCGCTTCAAGAGCCCGATCCCGGTCGATGGCATCTGCGTGCGTGTCGGCGCCATGCGCTGCCACAGCCAGGCACTGACCATCAAGCTGAACAAAGACGTGCCGATCGCCGACATCGAAGGGCTGATCAGCCAGCACAACCCTTGGGTCAAACTGGTGCCGAACAACCGCGACATCAGCATGCAGGAGCTGAGCCCGACCAAGGTCACCGGCACCCTGAATGTGCCGGTTGGCCGTCTGCGCAAGCTGAACATGGGTTCGCAGTTCGTCGGCGCGTTCACCGTCGGCGACCAGCTGCTGTGGGGCGCGGCCGAGCCGCTGCGTCGCATGCTGCGGATTCTGCTTGAGCGTTGATCGATTGAAGCAATGAAAGAACCCGTGCCTTGAAAGGGGCGCGGGTTTTTTTATGGAAGTTGTGTCGCCAGAAAGGGCCTCTTCGCGGGCAAGCCTCGCTCCTACAGGTGCGGCGCGATCCCATGTAGGAGCGAGGCTTGCCCGCGAAGGAGCCGGTACCGGCGCCGCAAATCCCCGGCAGAAATTGCCTGCACACCCTCCACCCGGTAAAGTGCCGCTCCCCCCGTTTCGCCAGAGGTACAACCATGAGCCAGTCCTTTGATATTGCCGTGATCGGCGCCACCGGTACTGTCGGCGAAACGCTCGTGCAGATTCTCGAAGAACGCGACTTTCCAGTCGGTAACCTGCACCTGCTGGCCAGCAGCGAGTCCGCCGGTCATTCGGTGCCGTTTCGCGGCAAGAACGTGCGGGTGCGGGAGGTCGATGAGTTCGACTTCAGCAAAGTACAGCTGGTGTTCTTCGCCGCAGGTCCGGCGGTGACCTTGAGTTTCGCCTCGCGGGCCACGGCGGCCGGTTGCTCGCTGATCGATCTGTCCGGCGCTTTGCCCGCCGATCAGGCGCCGCAGGTGGTGCCGGAAGCCAATGCTCAGGTTCTGGCCGGTCTGAAAAAGCCATTCCAGGTCAGCAGCCCAAGCCCGTCGGCCACCACCTTGGCCGTGGTGCTCGCACCCTTGCTCGGTCTGCTCGATCTGCAGCGCGTCAATGTGACCGCCAGCCTGGCCGTTTCTGCCCAGGGCCGCGAAGCCGTCACGGAGCTGGCCCGGCAAACCGCCGAGCTGCTCAATGTGCGTCCGCTGGAGCCGAGTTTTTTCGATCGGCAGATGGCCTTCAACCTGCTGGCGCAAGTCGGCAAGCCGGATGAAAACGGCCATACGCTGCTGGAAAAGCGTCTGGTGCGTGAGCTGCGTCAGGTCATGGCCTTGCCTTCATTAAAGATTTCCGTCACTTGCATTCAAGCCCCGGTGTTTTTTGGCGATAGCTTTAACGTGACCCTGCAGTCTGCAAGCGCTGTGGACCTGGTAAAAGTCAACGCGGCGCTGGAAGACGCTCCGGGTATCGAGCTGGTGGAAGCCGGCGATTACCCGACGCCGGTCGGCGATGCGGTAGGGCAGGATGTGGTCTACGTCGGTCGGGTTCGCGCTGGAATCGACGACCCGTCGGAACTTAATGTGTGGCTGACGTCAGATAACGTACGCAAAGGCGCGGCGCTCAATGCTGTGCAGGTGGCTGAATTGTTGATAAAAGACCTGCTGTAAAAGATACTTGGCAACAATTTGCAGAATGATTCTGGTCGGGCGTCATGTTCGACCGGATTGCTGAAGGCAAGCCACCCTGCGAGGCTTTCCGGGGCATGAAAGAAATGATCGCGCGCGACGACCCTTCGCCGCCGCGCGCAATGCCTTACGGCAGCGACTATCAACACCTTCTCGCTGGCCGAGGAATGTTCAAACAAAGGATGAGGCTATGGTTCAAGTTCGCAAACTGGTGTTAGCAATAGCGGCCGCCTCGGCGCTGTCCTCCGGTATGGCGCATGCGCTCGGGCTCGGGGAATTGACCCTGAAGTCGTCGCTGAACCAGCCACTGGTGGCGGAAATCGAATTGCTCGACGTCAAGGAACTCACGGCTGCCGAATTGGTGCCGAGCCTGGCGTCGCCCGAAGATTTCGCCAAGGCCGGTGTCGACCGTCAGGCATTCCTCAATGACCTGAGCTTCACCCCGGTGCTCAACGCCAGTGGCAAAAGCGTCTTGCGCGTGACCTCCAGCAAGCCGCTGTCCGAACCGATGGTGAAATTCCTGGTTCAGGTGATGTGGCCCAACGGTCGCCTGCTGCGCGATTACAGCGTGCTGCTCGACCCGTCCAAATTCTCGCCGCAAACCGCTGAAGCGGCTGCGCAGCCGGTACCGACCCAGACTGTCGCTGCACCGGTGACCGGCGCTACCAAACCGACCCAATACACCACCACGCCGCGCGATACCCTCTGGGAAATCGCTGCGAAGGCGCGCAATGGCGGCTCGGTTCAGCAAACCATGCTGGCCATCCAGGCGCTGAACCCGGATGCCTTCATCAACGGCAACATCAACCTGCTGAAAACCGGTCAGGTGCTGCGCCTGCCGGACCAGACGCAAGTCGCCAGCGTGCCGCAACCCAAAGCCATCGCCGAAGTCGCTGCGCAGAACACTGCGTGGCGTCAGGGGCGTCGCTATGTGGCGAAGCCTGGAGCAGGGCAGCAGCAACTCGACGCGACCAAGCGCCCTCGCGCTGAAGGCGCTCCTGTGCAGCCCGCCAAGGACAAACTGAGCCTGGTGTCTGCCGAGTCCGGCAAGGCCGGTGGCAAAGGTGCTGCAGGTGATGCGAAGGCCTTGAGCAACAAGCTGGCCCTGGCCCAGGAAAGCCTCGACACGACCCGTCGTGACAACGCTGAACTGAAAAGCCGCATGACCGATCTGCAAAGTCAGCTGGACAAGCTGCAACGCCTGATCGAGCTGAAGAACAATCAACTGGCCAAGATGCAGGCCGAAGGTGCTGCGGGTGCGCCGGCTGCTGCTGTCGCGGCGGCCCCGGCGATCTCGGCCGAATTGACGCCGAGCCCTGCGCCCGTAACGCCAGCCCCGGTGGTGGCCGCTCCTGAGGCCGCACCAGCTCCGGCTGAAGCGCCTGTCGAGCCAGCGCCGGCCGCGTCTGACGATCAGAAATTCAACGAGCTGCTGACCAATCCGGTGCTGTTGGGTCTGGTCGGCGGCGGGGCAGTGGTTCTGCTGCTGTTGCTGCTGTTGCTGGCCCGTCGCCGCAAAGCCCAGCAGGAAGCCGAGAAACACCTGCGGATGGCCCGTGCCTTGTCCGAGGAGCAGGATTTCTCCGCTGATCTGGATTTGCCTGAAAGCAGCTTCGAAGGTCTGGAAGTGCCGCCGCCAAGCGTGAAGCTCGCGACCGCGCCAGCTCCTGCACCCGCACCAACCCCGGCTCCCGCTCCGGCTCCGGCTCCGGCTCCGGTCATTGAGCCGGTGGTGGTCATGCCGCCGATCGCCGCGCCACTGGTCGCGCCTGCTGCTGATCGTGATGACGACGTGCTGGCCAAGGCACAGTCGCACATGGCTGCCGGTCGCCTGAATCAGGCGGCTGCGTTGCTGGAAGATGGCATCAAGCAGGAGCCTCAGCGCAGTGACCTGCGTCTGAAGCTGATGGAAGTCTATGGCCAGCAGGGCGACCGCGACGCGTTCGTGGCCCAGGAGCGTCAGCTCGTGGCCAACGGCGAAAACTTCGCCCGTGTCGAAGAGCTGAAAAGCCGCTTCCCGGCCATGGCGGTCGTCGTGGCGGGTGGTCTGGCTGCTGCGGCCGTCGCTGCCGAACTGGACGCCGAATACGTCAAAGAGCTGTTGATGGACGAGTCCGAAGAGCCGGCGCCGGCACTGGCCGATGACGACTTCGACAGCGCGTTTGATTTGAGTCTGGATGATCTGGAAAACGTCGTTCCTGTGGTGGCTGCGCCTGAGCCGACGCCTGAGCCAGAACCAGAGGCTTTGGCCGAACTGGATGAATTCCCGCTGGACGACGACCTGAGCTTTGAGTCGGTGTTGCAGCAACAGACTGAAATCAAGGAAAACCTCGACGACCTGTCGGACTTCGATCTGGACATGGACCTCGGTGCCGATCCGTCGCCAGGGATCCTCGATGACGACGAATTCCTGTTGAGCCTGGATGACGACGTCAAGGACTTGCCTGCCGTTGAAGTACCTGCCGCCGCTCCTGAGGTCGCGCTGGATGATCTGGAGCTGCCGGCGGATTTCGATCTGTCGCTGGCCGATGAAATGGACGCTCCGGATGCATTTGCCGCTGAGCTGGATGACGTCAACGCCGAGCTGGATCGTCTGTCGCAGAGCATTGGCGAACCGACCTTCACTGCCGAAGACGCATTGGCTTCCGCCGCTGACGAACCGGAATTCGATTTCCTCTCCGGCACCGACGAAGTCGCCACCAAGCTCGATTTGGCCCAGGCCTACATCGACATGGGCGACGCCGATGGCGCGCGGGACATCCTCAATGAGGTGGTCAGCGAAGGTGACGCGGGTCAGAAGAGCGAAGCCAAGGAAATGCTTTCGCGTCTGGCTTGAGTGATCGGTAAGGCATGAACAAAACGGCAGCCCATTGAGGCTGCCGTTTTTGTTTTATCGATAATGCGATGGAGTCTGTTGAGGTGTCTTCGCGGGCAAGCCTCGCTCCTACTGGATTCCACAACTCCGGTAGGAGCG
>NZ_CATKQM010000031.1:0-49555 GCF_949768225.1 Pseudomonas sp. IT-P44
GGAAAATCTGCCCAGTACGGTTTCTATGCAACGGCTCAAGGCATGGCTATCATGCGGGCCTCATTGTGAGGCGGGACTTGCATGCTGACGTTGTTAAAGCTTCTTAAGGATGGCCGATTCCATTCAGGCCAGGCCCTGGGCACCGCTTTAGGTGTCAGTCGCAGTGCTGTGTGGAAGCAGCTTCAGCTTCTCGAGGCTGAGCTTGGCTTGTCCATCCACAAGGTGCGGGGGCGTGGTTATCAATTGGCCTCGCCGTTGACACTGCTCGACTCTGTCGCAATAGCAGAGCAGGCGCCTTCTTGTGATTGGCCCATTCTGGTTTTCGATTCAATTGACTCCACTAACGCCGAGGCGCTGCGTGCAATAGAGCGTGGTCAGGTAGCGCCATTTCTTGTGCTTGCCGAGCGGCAGACGTCTGGCCGTGGGCGCCGCGGGCGTAAGTGGGCGAGTCCTTTCGCGGAAAATATCTATTACAGTCTGGTGCTGCGTATTGAGGGTGGCATGCGCCAGTTGGAAGGCTTGAGCCTTGTTGTAGGACTTGCTGTCCTGCAAACCTTGCGAGCGCTGGGCGTATCAGATGCAGGTTTGAAATGGCCCAACGATGTTCTTGTTGGTCAAAAAAAGCTCGCGGGGATACTGCTTGAGTTGGTAGGCGATCCTGCTGATGTGTGTCATGTGGTTCTGGGTGTCGGGATCAATGTGAACATGCAGATGACCGACGAGGTTGATCAGCAGTGGACGTCCTTGCGGCTCGAGTCGGGGCGGACATTCGATCGCAATCACTTGGTCGCGCAGTTGGGGCAGATGCTCCAGGTTTATTTGAGTCGACATCAAGTCGGCGGATTTTCCGCTATCCAGGCTGAGTGGGAGCAGAATCATCTGTGGCAGGGTCGGGCGGTGTCGTTGATCGCCGGAGTTAACCATATAGATGGCGAGGTACTGGGTATTGATAGTCAGGGTGCTCTGCGCTTGAAGGTGGGCGGTGTGGAAAAAGTCTTTAGTGGTGGTGAGCTCAGCTTGAGGTTGCGTGATGATTCTTGAGCTCGACTGCGGAAACAGTTTTATCAAGTGGCGAGTGCTTGAAGCTGATGCTCGCCAGACGGTTGGCGAGGGCGTCGTCGACTCCAATCTTGCATTGCTGGAGAGTTTGAGCGCGCTCAAGGGGCTCGCCCTCAAGTTTTGCCGATTGGTCAGTGTCCGAACGGCAGAAGAGACCGGTGCATTGATTACTCTGCTGACCGACACTTTTGGAGTGTCAGTAGTTTGCGCTGCGCCCGCTCGCGAAATGTCGGGGGTTCGTAATGGCTATGAAGAGTTCGAACGCCTGGGGCTCGACCGCTGGCTGGCGATGCTTGGGGGGTTCCAATTAGCGTCGGGTGCATGCCTGGTGCTTGATTTTGGTACTGCTGTCACTGCGGATTTCGTTGCCGGTGATGGAGAGCATCTCGGGGGGTTTATTTGTCCGGGAATGCCATTGATGCGAAATCAATTGCGCACCCATACCCGTAAAATTCGTTATGGGGATCTGGCAGCTGAGCGCGCCATGGAGAGTCTCGTTCCAGGTCGCACAACCGTCGAAGCGGTTGAGCGGGGGTGCTCGTTGATGCTTAGAGGCTTTGTTCTGACCCAGCTGGAGCTTGCGCGTAGCTACTGGGGGGCGGATTTCTCCGTGTTTCTGACCGGTGGGGATGCCGGGTTGGTTTCTGAGATTGTGCCAGAGGCTAGAGTGGTTCCGGACCTGGTATTTGTGGGTTTGGCTATGGCATGTCCTTTGTCCTGAGGTTCTTATGCGTTGGTTGTTTCTGCTGCTGCTTGTTCTGAATGTGTTCTATTACATCTGGCACCAACAAGAGGCTCCTCTGCGCGCGAAGGATGTCACTCCTCTCAGTTTGTATAGGGGAGGGCAGCAGGATATTCGCTTGTTGAGCGAGGCGGCTGATCCGGTCCTTGATAAGGGGAAGGCTGCTCTGCCGGACAATAGTTGTTTGTACTTGGGTGGTTTTGTTCGTCAAGAAGCGGTTCAGGCAGTTGAACGGCGCTTGAATGGCATGGAAATCAAGTATCAGCTCCTGCCAAAGGATCATCTTGAATTCGCGGGTTATTGGGTTCGGATCGCCCCTGAAAGCCGGCGTTGGCTGGGTGAGGTTCAGCTGCAAAACCTTTCTAGAGAATTCAATGAGTTAAAACATAAAATAATGCCGTGCGAGGGGGTTGCACCCGCTGAATAGTTTGAATAGAATGGCGCCCGCTTCGCAGTGAACGCCTTTAACGGCAAACACAACGAAGCGATGTCAACGCAGCTAACCTCAGGTTTTTAATGAGAAAATGCTTGACAGAAGGCTGGCATGATATAGAATGCCGGCTCGCTTAGGAGGGGTTCCCGAGCGGCCAAAGGGATCAGACTGTAAATCTGACGTCTACGACTTCGAAGGTTCGAATCCTTCCCCCTCCACCATTTTTAGCGAGAGCTGCAAGCCTCGCGGGTATAGTTTAGTGGTAGAACCTCAGCCTTCCAAGCTGATGATGCGGGTTCGATTCCCGCTACCCGCTCCAAGTTTGCAGGTCCTGCAAAGTGTTACGCTCTTGTAGCTCAGTTGGTAGAGCACACCCTTGGTAAGGGTGAGGTCAGCGGTTCAAATCCGCTCAAGAGCTCCATATAACAAGGCAGATATGAAAATATCTGCCTTTGTTTTAAGGGTTGCGATCAGGCCTTGTTGTTTTTTGTTGGCTGGTTGCGCGGGTGGCTTTGGCCTTAGGGTTGAGGCTGTCGAGTAAGGTGTTGTAATGTCTTTTTCGGGTCGGCATAATGGTCGGCCTGATTTTGTTTTAGGTCAGTAGCTCAATTGGCAGAGCGACGGTCTCCAAAACCGTAGGTTGGGGGTTCGATTCCCTCCTGACCTGCCAGATTCACCTGGTGTGTCTGGCTTTCTTTTCACAGGATCTTCATAGATGACTCCTAAAGCTGAAGCTCAAGGCTCTCGCTTCGATCTGCTCAAGTGGCTAGTAGTAGTCGCTTTGGTGGTTGTTGGCGTTGTTGGTAATCAGTATTACTCTGCTTCGCCGATCCTGTACCGCGTACTTGCATTGCTTGTCATCGCTGCTGTGGCTGCCTTCGTGGGTCTGCAAACAGTCAAGGGCAAGTCTTTCTTTGTACTGGTTAAGGAAGCTCGCACCGAGATTCGTAAAGTCGTATGGCCAACTCGCCAAGAAACCACGCAGACCACGTTGATCGTTGTCGCTGTTGTGTTGGTTATGGCGTTGCTGTTGTGGGGTCTTGATTCCCTGCTCGGCTGGCTTGTTTCCTTGATTGTCGGCTAAGGGTGTCCCGTGGCTAAGCGTTGGTACGTTGTGCATGCTTACTCCGGTTACGAGAAGCATGTCATGCGCTCGTTAGTAGAGCGCGTAAAGCTGGCTGGCATGGAAGATGGCTTTGGCGAAATTCTGGTTCCCACTGAAGAAGTGGTTGAAATGCGTAATGGCCAGAAGCGCAAAAGCGAGCGTAAGTTCTTCCCAGGTTATGTGCTGGTTCAGATGGACATGAACGAGGGTACTTGGCACTTGGTCAAGGATACTCCTCGGGTGATGGGTTTTATCGGCGGTACCGCTGATAAGCCTGCACCAATCACAGACAAAGAGGCAGAAGCGATTCTGCGTCGTGTCGCTGATGGTAGCGATAAGCCTAAGCCGAAGACGTTGTTCGAGCCTGGTGAGTCGGTACGTGTCAACGACGGGCCGTTTGCCGACTTTACCGGCACGGTTGAAGAAGTTAACTACGAAAAGAGCCGGATCCAAGTGGCAGTGCTCATTTTCGGTCGCTCTACTCCGGTAGAGCTAGAGTTCAGCCAGGTCGAAAAAGTCTAGCTGAGCAAGCATCCCAACCCCGCAGCCCTAGGCTGTGGGGTTTTGTCGTCACTGGGATAAACGCGCAAGTAACCGGGGAGCCTTTCGAGGCGTTCGAACCCGTAATTGGAGTGCCTCATGGCCAAGAAGATTACCGCTTACATCAAGCTGCAAGTGAAGGCCGCTCAGGCTAACCCAAGCCCACCTGTTGGTCCTGCTCTGGGTCAGCACGGCGTGAACATCATGGAATTCTGCAAGGCTTTCAACGCCCGTACTCAGGGTATTGAGCCAGGTCTGCCGACTCCAGTGATCATCACTGTCTACAGCGACCGTAGCTTCACTTTCGAAACCAAATCCACCCCTGCTTCGGTTCTGCTGAAGAAGGCGGCTGGTCTGACTAGCGGTTCCGCTCGTCCGAACACCGTTAAGGTTGGCACTGTGACTCGTGCTCAGCTGGAAGAAATCGCGAAAGTTAAAAACGCGGATCTGACTGCAGCTGATATGGAAGCAGCCGTGCGTACCATCGCCGGTTCTGCTCGTAGCATGGGCCTTAACGTGGAGGGTGTGTAATGGCTAAGTTGACCAAGCGTCAAAAGGCTATCGCCGGCAAAATCGAAGCAGGCAAGTCCTACAACTTTGTAGACGCTGCTGCTCTGCTGGCTGAGCTGTCGACTGTCAAGTTCAGCGAGTCGTTCGACGTTGCTGTGAACCTGGGTGTTGACCCGCGTAAATCCGACCAGGTCGTTCGTAGCGCTACTGTGCTGCCGCACGGTACTGGCAAGACTGTTCGCGTTGCTGTGTTCACCCAGGGTCCAGCTGCTGAGGCCGCTCTGGCTGCCGGCGCTGACCGTGTAGGTATGGACGACCTGGCTGCCGAAATGAAAGGCGGCGACCTGAACTATGACGTAGTTATCGCATCCCCGGATGCAATGCGCGTTGTAGGCCAGTTGGGTCAGATCCTCGGTCCACGTGGCCTGATGCCTAACCCTAAAGTCGGCACCGTAACTCCAGACGTAGCTACCGCGGTTAAAAACGCCAAGGCTGGTCAGGTTCGTTATCGCACCGACAAAAACGGCATCATCCACACTTCCGTTGGCAAGATCGGCTTCGACGCCGTCAAGCTGAAGGAAAACGTTGAAGCCCTGATCGCTGATCTGAAGCGTATCAAGCCAGCTTCCTCGAAAGGCATTTACGTCAAGCGCGTTACCCTGAGCACCACTATGGGCCCAGGTCTGGTCATCGACCAAAGCTCGCTCGACGCGTAAGACAAAAGTTGGCGTAAGCGATTACGCCAATTGAAAGATTGGGGTCCCTGCCTGGCGGGGGCTATCCAAGACCGTAGGCGACGCAAGTCTTAAACCACAAGCCTACGCAGATGGTGCTCCCGGTTCCTTACCGAATCAGACACCAAAACGACATCCGGTTTCGACCAGATGAAACGGTAACAAGCAGGAGTTAAACCCGTGGCAATTAAACTCGAAGACAAGAAGGCCATCGTCGCTGAAGTCAACGAGGCTGCCAAAGTCGCTCTGTCCGCTGTCGTGGCTGATGCCCGTGGCGTAACAGTAGGCGCAATGACCGGACTCCGTAAAGAGGCTCGTGAAGCTGGCGTTTACGTACGTGTTGTACGTAACACCCTGCTCAAGCGCGCCGTTGCTGACACTGAATTCAGTGTTCTCAACGACACGTTCACTGGCCCTACCCTGATTGCCTTCTCCAAAGAACATCCAGGCGCTGCTGCCCGGATCTTCAAAGAGTTCGCAAAGGGTCAGGACAAGTTCGAGATCAAGGCAGCTGCGTTCGAGGGCAAGTTCCTCGCAGCTAACCAAATCGACGTACTGGCAACTCTGCCGACCCGTGACGAAGCAATTTCTCAGCTGATGAGCGTGATTCAAGGCGCTACCAGCAAATTGGCTCGTACTCTGGCGGCAATTCGCGACCAGAAAGAAGCCGCTGCAGCCTAAGGCTCGTCAGCTTCTCGCGTTTTTTGTTTTTTTCGATGGTCGCGTAGGCCGTCCCCAATATCAGGAATTAGATTCATGTCTATCTCTCAGAACGATATCCTTGAAGCAGTTGGCAACATGTCCGTAATGGAAGTTGTTGAGCTGATCAAAGCTTTCGAAGAAAAATTCGGTGTTACCGCTGCTGCTGCATCGGCTGGTCCAGCTGCTGCTGCCGCTGTTGTTGAAGAGCAAACTGAATTCAACGTCATGCTGACCGAAGCTGGCGAGAAGAAAGTTAACGTGATCAAGGCTGTACGTGAACTGACCGGTCTGGGCCTGAAAGAAGCCAAGGCTGTAGTTGACGGCGCTCCTGCCATGGTTCTGGAAGCTGTTGCCAAAGACGCAGCTGACAAAGCCAAAGCAGTACTGGAAGAAGCAGGCGCTAAAGTCGAGCTGAAGTAAGCATCGACTTTGCTCCTCCAGCCCGAGCGTTAAGCGAAAGGCTGATGGCTGGTGGCTCTTGCCACCGGCCTTTTTCCGTTATTGGCAGCCGACTGGGTCGGTGCTGATAACGAGTTGTAACCACCCGATGCGGTGGCGCAAACCATGGGGTTTGCACGATTTTCTGGCTGCTCCCGTCGGGAGGGGCCAAACAAGCAGGTGACCAAGCTGGGGAACGCTGATGGCTTACTCATATACTGAGAAAAAACGTATCCGCAAGGACTTTAGCAAGTTGCCGGACGTCATGGATGTGCCGTACCTCCTGGCCATCCAGCTGGATTCGTATCGTGAATTCTTGCAAGCGGGAGCGACTAAAGATCAGTTCCGCGACGTGGGCCTGCATGCGGCCTTCAAATCCGTTTTCCCGATCATCAGCTACTCCGGCAATGCTGCGCTGGAGTACGTCGGTTATCGCCTGGGCGAACCGGCATTTGATGTCAAAGAATGCGTATTGCGCGGTGTAACTTACGCCGTACCTTTGCGGGTAAAAGTGCGCCTGATCATTTTCGACAAAGAATCGTCGAACAAAGCGATCAAGGACATCAAAGAGCAAGAAGTCTACATGGGTGAAATCCCCCTGATGACTGAGAACGGTACCTTCGTAATCAACGGTACCGAGCGTGTAATCGTTTCCCAGCTGCACCGTTCCCCGGGCGTGTTCTTCGACCACGACCGTGGCAAGACGCACAGCTCCGGCAAACTGCTGTACTCCGCGCGCATCATTCCTTACCGCGGTTCGTGGTTGGACTTCGAGTTCGATCCGAAAGACTGCGTGTTCGTGCGTATCGACCGTCGTCGCAAGCTGCCTGCATCGGTACTGCTGCGCGCGCTCGGCTATACCACTGAAGAAGTGCTCGACGCGTTCTACACCACCAACGTCTTCCACGTGCAAGGTGAAAACCTCAGCCTGGAACTGGTGCCTCAGCGCCTGCGTGGTGAAATTGCTGTCCTGGATATCCTGGATGACAAAGGCAAGGTTATTGTCGAGCAAGGTCGTCGTATCACCGCTCGCCACATCAACCAGCTGGAAAAAGCCGGGATCAAAGAGCTGCAAGTGCCTCTGGACTACGTCCTGGGTCGCACTACCGCCAAGGTCATCGTGCATCCGGCAACCGGCGAAATCCTGGCAGAGTGCAACACCGAGCTGAACACCGAAATCCTGGCGAAAATCGCCAAGGCTCAGGTTGTCCGCATCGAAACTCTGTACACCAACGATATCGACTGCGGTCCGTTCGTCTCCGACACCCTGAAGATCGACTCCACCAGCAACCAATTGGAAGCTCTGGTCGAAATCTATCGCATGATGCGTCCAGGCGAGCCGCCAACCAAAGACGCTGCCGAAACTCTGTTCAACAACCTGTTCTTCAGCCCTGAGCGCTATGACCTGTCTGCGGTCGGCCGGATGAAGTTCAACCGTCGTATCGGTCGTACCGAGATCGAAGGTTCGGGCGTGTTGTGCAAAGAAGACATCGTCGCGGTGCTGAAGACTCTGGTCGACATCCGTAACGGTAAAGGCATCGTCGATGACATCGACCACCTGGGTAACCGTCGTGTTCGCTGCGTAGGCGAAATGGCCGAGAACCAGTTCCGCGTTGGCCTGGTACGTGTTGAGCGTGCGGTCAAAGAGCGTCTGTCGATGGCTGAAAGCGAAGGCCTGATGCCGCAAGACCTGATCAACGCCAAGCCAGTGGCTGCGGCGGTGAAAGAGTTCTTCGGTTCCAGCCAGCTGTCCCAGTTCATGGACCAGAACAACCCGCTGTCCGAGATCACCCACAAGCGTCGTGTGTCAGCACTCGGCCCTGGCGGTTTGACTCGTGAGCGTGCCGGCTTTGAAGTTCGTGACGTACACCCGACTCACTACGGTCGTGTATGCCCGATCGAAACGCCGGAAGGTCCGAACATCGGTCTGATCAACTCCCTGGCCGCCTATGCGCGCACCAACCAGTACGGCTTCCTCGAGAGCCCGTACCGTGTGGTGAAAGACGCTCTGGTCACCGACGAGATCGTGTTCCTGTCCGCCATCGAAGAAGCTGATCACGTGATCGCTCAGGCTTCGGCCACGATGAACGACAAGAAAGTCCTGATCGACGAGCTGGTAGCTGTTCGTCACTTGAACGAGTTCACCGTCAAGGCGCCGGAAGACGTCACCTTGATGGACGTATCGCCGAAGCAGGTAGTTTCGGTTGCAGCGTCGCTGATCCCGTTCCTCGAGCACGACGACGCCAACCGTGCGTTGATGGGTTCGAACATGCAGCGTCAAGCTGTACCAACCCTGCGCGCTGACAAGCCGCTGGTCGGTACCGGCATGGAGCGTAACGTAGCTCGTGACTCCGGCGTTTGCGTCGTGGCTCGTCGTGGCGGCGTTATCGATTCCGTGGACGCCAGCCGTATCGTGGTTCGTGTTGCTGATGACGAAGTTGAAACCGGCGAAGCTGGTGTCGACATCTACAACCTGACCAAATACACCCGCTCTAACCAGAACACCTGCATCAACCAGCGTCCGCTGGTGCGTAAAGGTGATCGGGTCCAGCGCAGCGACATCATGGCCGACGGTCCGTCCACCGACATGGGTGAGCTGGCTCTGGGTCAGAACATGCGCATCGCGTTCATGGCATGGAACGGCTTCAACTTCGAAGACTCCATCTGCCTGTCCGAGCGTGTTGTTCAGGAAGATCGCTTCACCACGATCCACATTCAGGAACTGACCTGTGTGGCACGTGACACCAAGCTTGGGCCTGAGGAAATCACTGCAGACATCCCTAACGTGGGTGAAGCTGCACTGAACAAACTGGACGAAGCCGGTATCGTTTACGTAGGTGCTGAAGTTGGCGCAGGCGACATTCTGGTCGGTAAGGTCACTCCGAAAGGCGAGACTCAACTGACTCCGGAAGAGAAGCTGCTGCGTGCCATCTTCGGTGAAAAAGCCAGCGACGTTAAAGACACCTCCCTGCGTGTACCTACCGGTACCAAGGGTACTGTCATCGACGTACAGGTCTTCACCCGCGACGGCGTTGAGCGTGATGCTCGTGCACTGTCGATCGAGAAGACTCAGCTCGACGAGATCCGCAAGGATCTGAACGAAGAGTTCCGTATCGTTGAAGGCGCCACTTTCGAACGTCTGCGTTCCGCTCTGGTCGGCCATAAAGCCGAAGGCGGCGCCGGTCTGAAGAAAGGTCAGGACATCACCGACGAAGTTCTCGACGGTCTTGAGCATGGTCAGTGGTTCAAACTGCGCATGGCTGAAGATGCTCTGAACGAGCAGCTCGAGAAGGCTCAGGCCTACATCGTTGATCGCCGCCGTCTGCTGGACGACAAGTTCGAAGACAAGAAGCGCAAACTGCAGCAGGGCGATGACCTGGCTCCAGGCGTGCTGAAAATCGTCAAGGTTTACCTGGCAATCCGTCGCCGCATCCAGCCGGGCGACAAGATGGCCGGTCGTCACGGTAACAAAGGTGTGGTCTCCGTGATCATGCCGGTTGAAGACATGCCGCACGATGCCAATGGCACCCCGGTCGACGTCGTCCTCAACCCGTTGGGCGTACCTTCGCGTATGAACGTTGGTCAGATCCTTGAAACCCACCTGGGCCTCGCGGCCAAAGGTCTGGGCGAGAAGATCAACCGGATGATCGAAGAGCAGCGCAAAGTCGCCGAGCTTCGCAAGTTCCTGCACGAGATCTACAACGAGATCGGCGGTCGTAACGAAGATCTGGATAGCTTCTCTGATCAGGAAATCCTGGATCTGGCGAAGAACCTGCGTGGCGGCGTTCCAATGGCCACTCCAGTGTTCGACGGCGCCAAGGAAAGCGAAATCAAGGCCATGCTGAAACTGGCAGACCTGCCAGAAAGCGGCCAGATGCAGCTGACCGACGGCCGTACCGGCAACAAGTTCGAGCGCCCGGTTACTGTTGGCTACATGTACATGCTGAAGCTGAACCACTTGGTAGACGACAAGATGCACGCTCGTTCTACCGGTTCGTACAGCCTGGTTACCCAGCAGCCGCTGGGTGGTAAGGCACAGTTCGGTGGTCAGCGTTTCGGGGAGATGGAGGTCTGGGCACTGGAAGCATACGGTGCCGCTTACACTCTGCAAGAAATGCTCACAGTGAAGTCGGACGATGTGAACGGCCGTACCAAGATGTACAAAAACATCGTGGATGGCGATCACCGTATGGAGCCGGGCATGCCCGAGTCCTTCAACGTGTTGATCAAGGAAATTCGTTCCCTCGGCATCGATATCGATCTGGAAACCGAATAACACGTGACGCGAATCGAGAGCGGGGCAGGATTGCCCGCTCTCTGCTCCGCCAGGAGGAAAGGCCTTGAAAGACCTACTGAATTTGCTGAAAAACCAGGGTCAAGTCGAAGAGTTCGACGCCATCCGTATTGGATTGGCATCGCCTGAGATGATCCGTTCGTGGTCGTTCGGTGAAGTTAAAAAGCCGGAAACCATCAACTACCGTACGTTCAAACCTGAGCGTGACGGCCTGTTCTGCGCCAAGATCTTTGGCCCGGTAAAGGATTACGAGTGCCTGTGCGGTAAGTACAAGCGCTTGAAGCACCGTGGTGTGATCTGCGAGAAGTGCGGCGTTGAAGTCGCGCTGGCTAAAGTTCGTCGTGAGCGCATGGCGCACATCGAACTGGCCTCGCCAGTTGCCCACATCTGGTTCCTGAAATCGCTGCCGTCGCGTATCGGCTTGCTGATGGACATGACCCTGCGTGATATCGAACGCGTTCTCTATTTCGAGAGCTATGTCGTTATCGATCCAGGCATGACCACCCTTGAAAAAGGTCAGCTGCTGAACGATGAGCAGTACTTCGAAGCGCTGGAAGAGTTCGGGGACGATTTCGATGCCCGCATGGGTGCCGAAGCTGTCCGCGAACTGCTGCACGCTATCGACCTGGAACACGAGATTGGCCGTCTGCGTGAAGAAATTCCGCAAACCAACTCCGAAACCAAAATCAAGAAGCTGTCCAAGCGTCTGAAGTTGATGGAAGCCTTCCAGGGTTCCGGCAACCTTCCAGAATGGATGGTGCTGACCGTTCTGCCGGTTCTGCCGCCAGATCTGCGTCCACTGGTCCCGCTGGATGGCGGTCGCTTCGCGACTTCCGACCTCAACGATCTGTATCGTCGAGTGATCAACCGTAACAACCGCTTGAAGCGTCTGCTCGATCTGTCCGCTCCGGACATCATCGTGCGCAACGAAAAGCGTATGTTGCAGGAAGCCGTCGATGCACTGCTCGACAACGGTCGTCGTGGCCGCGCTATCACCGGTTCCAACAAGCGTCCTCTGAAATCCCTGGCTGACATGATCAAGGGTAAGCAAGGTCGTTTCCGTCAGAACTTGCTCGGTAAGCGTGTTGACTACTCCGGTCGTTCGGTAATTACCGTAGGTCCGACCCTGCGTCTGCACCAGTGCGGTCTGCCGAAGAAAATGGCTCTCGAGCTGTTCAAGCCGTTCATTTTCGGCAAGCTGGAAATGCGTGGTCTCGCTACCACCATCAAAGCTGCGAAGAAGATGGTCGAGCGCGAGCTGCCGGAAGTTTGGGACGTTCTCGCTGAAGTTATCCGCGAACACCCAGTGCTTCTCAACCGTGCACCGACCCTTCACCGTCTGGGTATCCAGGCGTTTGAACCAGTACTGATCGAAGGTAAGGCTATCCAGCTGCACCCTCTGGTCTGTGCTGCGTACAACGCCGACTTCGACGGCGACCAAATGGCCGTGCACGTACCGCTGACACTGGAAGCCCAGTTGGAAGCGCGTGCGTTGATGATGTCGACCAACAACATTCTGTCGCCAGCCAACGGTGAGCCAATCATCGTTCCGTCGCAGGACGTTGTATTGGGTCTGTACTACATGACTCGTGAAGCGATCAACGCCAAGGGCGAAGGTCGTGTGTTCGCGGATCTGCAAGAAGTTGACCGTGTGTTCCGTGCCGGCGAAGCCGCACTGCACGCAAAAGTCAAAGTGCGGATCAACGAAACCGTCAACGACCGTGATGGCGGCAGCGTGACCAACACTCGTATCGTCGACACCACTGTCGGCCGTGCGCTGTTGTTCCAGGTTGTACCAAAAGGTCTGTCGTACGACGTCGTCAACCTGCCGATGAAGAAAAAGGCGATCTCCAAGCTGATCAACCAGTGCTACCGCGTGGTTGGTTTGAAAGAGACCGTGATCTTCGCTGACCAGTTGATGTACACCGGTTTTGCCTATTCGACTATTTCCGGCGTTTCCATCGGTGTTAACGACTTCGTTATCCCGGATGAAAAAGCCCGCATCATCGGTGCTGCTACCGACGAAGTGAAAGAGATCGAAAGTCAGTACGCCTCCGGCCTGGTAACCCAGGGCGAGAAGTACAACAAAGTAATCGACCTTTGGTCCAAGGCGAACGACGAAGTTTCCAAGGCGATGATGGCCAACCTCTCGAAAGAGAAAGTCATCGACCGTCATGGCGTCGAAGTCGACCAAGAGTCCTTCAACTCGATGTACATGATGGCCGACTCGGGCGCACGGGGTTCTGCTGCGCAGATCCGTCAGCTCGCCGGTATGCGTGGCCTGATGGCCAAGCCGGACGGCTCCATCATCGAAACGCCGATTACTGCGAACTTCCGTGAAGGTTTGAGCGTACTTCAGTACTTCATCTCGACTCACGGTGCTCGTAAAGGTTTGGCGGATACCGCGTTGAAAACTGCGAACTCCGGTTACCTGACTCGTCGTCTGGTAGACGTGGCGCAGGATCTGGTTGTGACCGAGATCGATTGCGGCACCGAACATGGCCTGGTAATGACTCCGCACATTGAAGGCGGTGACGTTGTTGAGCCGTTGGGTGAGCGCGTATTGGGTCGTGTCATTGCTCGTGACGTATTCAAGCCAGGTACCGAGGAAGTTATCGTTCCTGCCGGCACTCTGGTAGACGAGAAGTGGGTCGAGTTCATCGAGCTGAACAGCATCGACGAAGTGATCGTGCGTTCGCCGATCAGCTGCGAAACCCGCTACGGCATTTGCGCCAAGTGCTACGGCCGTGACTTGGCTCGTGGTCACCAGGTGAACATCGGTGAAGCGGTCGGCGTTATCGCTGCCCAGTCCATCGGTGAGCCGGGTACCCAGCTGACCATGCGTACGTTCCACATCGGTGGTGCGGCAAGCCGGACCTCCGCAGCTGACAGCGTTCAGGTGAAGAATGGCGGTACCGTCCGTCTGCACAACCTGAAGCACGTTGAGCGAGTGGATGGTTGCCTGGTTGCTGTGTCCCGTTCCGGTGAGCTGGCAATCGCTGATGACTTCGGTCGTGAGCGCGAGCGTTACAAGCTGCCGTACGGTGCTGTGATTTCGGTTAAAGAAGGTGACAAGGTCGACGCTGGCGCAATCGTGGCCAAGTGGGATCCGCACACTCACCCAATCGTTACCGAAATGAAAGGTACCGTGACCTACGTGGGCATGGAAGAAGGCATCACGATCAAGCGTCAGACTGACGAATTGACCGGTATGACCAACATTGAAGTCCTCGACGCCAAAGACCGTCCAGCTGCCGGTAAAGATATCCGTCCTGCTGTGAAGATGGTTGATGACAACGGCAAGGATCTGTTGCTGCCAGGCACTGACGTTATCGCTCAGTACTTCCTGCCAGCCAACGCCCTGGTCGGTGTTGCGGACGGTGCGAAAATCGCGATCGGTGATGTTATCGCTCGTATTCCGCAAGAGACTTCGAAGACCCGTGACATCACCGGTGGTCTGCCGCGTGTTGCCGACTTGTTCGAAGCCCGTCGTCCGAAAGAAGCCTCGATTCTGGCTGAAGTCAGCGGCACCATCGCGTTCGGTAAAGAGACCAAAGGCAAGCGCCGTCTGGTCATCACTCCGAACGACGGTAGCGATCCGTACGAAGAGCTGATTCCGAAGTGGCGTCACCTGAACGTCTTCGAAGGCGAACAGGTAAACCGCGGCGAAGTTATCTCCGACGGCCCGAGCGATCCACACGACATCCTGCGTCTGCTGGGTGTAAGTGCGCTGGCCAAGTACATCGTGAACGAGATCCAGGACGTTTACCGTCTGCAAGGCGTGAAGATCAACGACAAGCACATCGAGACCATCCTGCGTCAGATGCTGCGTAAAGTTGAAATCGCTGAATCCGGCGATTCCAGTTTCATCAAGGGCGACCAGATGGAATTGACTCACGTACTGGTAGAAAACGAGCGCCTGGCGAACGACGAGAAATTCGTTTCCAAGTTCACTCGCGTGCTGCTGGGTATCACCAAGGCGTCGTTGTCCACCGAATCGTTCATCTCGGCGGCTTCCTTCCAGGAAACCACTCGCGTACTGACCGAAGCGGCGGTAACCGGCAAGCGCGATTACCTGCGCGGCCTGAAAGAAAACGTGGTCGTGGGTCGTCTGATCCCGGCTGGTACCGGTCTGGCTTATCACAGCGAGCGTAAACGCCGTCGTGATGCTGACAAACCGTTGCGCGTAAGCGCCAGTGAAGTGGAAGCTGCACTGACCGAAGCGCTGAACTCGAGCGGTAACTGAGTTCTGCGATAAATGAGCCAAGGCCCTGATCGTTCCGTTCATCGAATCAAGACATTTTGTCGAGGTTGGATAAGCGGGAAGGTCGGGGCCTTGTCTTGACTGGGGACAAGATCCTCTTTAGACTCTTGTACCCCTAAATTTGGCGGGAATTCGTTCCTGCCATTTTGCTTTTCTTGCAAGACAATAGCGTCGCAAGACAACAGTGGAGCTAGTAGATGGCAACTATCAACCAGCTGGTACGTCAGCCGCGTAAGCGTATCGTCGAGAAATCCGACGTGCCTGCGCTGCAGAACTGCCCGCAACGTCGTGGCGTATGCACCCGTGTGTATACCACCACGCCGAAAAAACCTAACTCGGCACTGCGTAAAGTATGCCGTGTGCGTCTGACCAACGGTTTCGAGGTTTCCTCGTACATCGGCGGTGAAGGCCACAACCTGCAAGAGCACAGCGTGGTACTGATCCGCGGCGGTCGTGTAAAAGACTTGCCAGGTGTTCGTTACCACACCGTTCGCGGCTCTTTGGATACTTCCGGCGTTAAAGGTCGTAACCAAGGTCGTTCGAAGTACGGTACCAAGAAGCCTAAGTAGTAGTGGCTTTTTGTAAAAACTGAATCATCTATTTTTCTGAGTCGATAAGAGTAAGGTCGGAGGCGTCCCGAAAGGGCACCGATTCCGAGCGAACCTGAAGACCGTTTGAGGGCTTATCCATGCCAAGAAGACGCGTAGCAGCCAAGCGCGAAGTGCTTGACGATCCAAAATACGGAAGCCAAATCCTGGCCAAGTTCATGAACCACGTGATGGAAAGCGGCAAGAAAGCCGTTGCCGAGCGTATCGTTTATGGCGCGCTGGAGAAGGTTAAAGAACGCAAGAACAGCGACCCCCTGGAAATCTTCGAGAAAGCTCTCGACGCCATCGCTCCGCTGGTCGAAGTAAAGTCGCGCCGTGTAGGCGGTGCTACTTACCAGGTTCCGGTTGAAGTTCGTCCGTCCCGTCGTAACGCTCTGGCAATGCGCTGGTTGGTAGACTTCGCCCGTAAGCGCGGCGAGAAGTCTATGGCTCTGCGTTTGGCTGGCGAACTGTTGGACGCTGCTGAAGGCAAAGGTGCTGCAGTTAAGAAGCGTGAAGACGTGCACCGTATGGCTGAAGCCAACAAGGCTTTCTCGCACTACCGCTTCTAATTTTAGCGTCACTAATTTTGCGAGGGCTTTATGGCTCGTACTACACCGATTAATCGCTACCGTAACATTGGTATCGTTGCTCACGTGGATGCTGGTAAAACCACCACCACCGAGCGCGTCCTTTTTTACACTGGCAAAAGTCACAAAATGGGCGAGGTGCATGACGGCGCCGCGACCACAGACTGGATGGTGCAGGAGCAGGAGCGTGGTATTACCATTACTTCTGCTGCTATTACCGCCTTCTGGCAGGGTTCCGAGAAGCAGCACAAAGATCAGTATCGCTTCAACGTCATCGACACCCCGGGTCACGTTGACTTCACTATTGAAGTTGAACGTTCCCTGCGTGTTCTCGACGGCGCGGTCGTTGTGTTCTGCGGTACCTCGGGTGTTGAGCCTCAGTCGGAAACCGTATGGCGTCAGGCCAACAAGTACGGCGTTCCACGTCTTGTTTACGTAAACAAGATGGACCGTGCTGGTGCAAACTTCCTGCGCGTGATCGGTCAGATCAAGCAGCGTCTGGGTCACACTCCGGTGCCAATCCAGTTGGCTATCGGTTCCGAAGACAACTTCCAGGGTCAGATCGATCTGATGTCCATGGAAGCTGTTTACTGGAATGACGCTGACAAAGGCATGACTCCACGTCGCGAGCCTATCCCTGCTGAATTGCAGGAATTGGCTGACGAGTGGCGCAGCAACATGATTGAAGCTGCGGCAGAAGCCAGCGAAGAGCTGATGAACAAGTACCTCGAAGGTGAAGAACTCACCAACGCGGAAATCAAGGCCGCTCTGCGTCAGCGTACTATTGCTGGCGAGATCGTTCTGGCTGTTTGCGGTTCTTCCTTCAAGAACAAGGGCGTTCCCCTGGTTCTCGACGCCGTTATCGACTACCTGCCTGCTCCTACCGACATTCCTGCCATCAAGGGTACTGACCCGGATGACGAGACCAAGGAAATGGAGCGTCACGCAGACGACAGCGAGCCGTTCTCGGCTCTGGCGTTCAAGATCGCTACCGACCCATTCGTGGGTACTTTGACCTTTGTTCGAGTTTACTCGGGCGTGTTGGCCTCCGGCGACGGCGTGATCAACTCGGTTAAAGGCAAGAAAGAGCGTGTGGGTCGTATGGTGCAAATGCACGCAAACGCCCGCGAAGAGATCAAGGAAGTTCGCGCTGGTGACATCGCGGCCTTGATCGGCATGAAGGACGTCACCACTGGTGAGACTTTGTGCAACGCTGACAAGCCAATCATCCTGGTTCGCATGGACTTCCCGGAGCCGGTTATTTCGGTTGCCGTAGAGCCTAAGACCAAGGATGACCAGGAAAAAATGGGTATCGCTCTGGGCAAACTTGCTCAGGAAGACCCGTCTTTCCGCGTCAAGACTGATGAAGAGACTGGTCAAACGATCATCTCCGGCATGGGCGAGTTGCACCTGGACATCCTGGTTGACCGGATGCGCCGTGAGTTCAACGTCGAAGCCAACATCGGTAAGCCTCAAGTTTCGTACCGTGAGCGCATCACGAAGAGCTGCGAAATCGAAGGCAAGTTCGTTCGTCAGTCCGGCGGTCGTGGCCAGTTCGGTCATTGCTGGATTCGCTTTGCTCCTGCTGACGAAGGTCAGGAAGGTCTGCAATTCCTGAACGAAGTAGTGGGTGGTGTGGTTCCTAAGGAATACATCCCGGCTATCCAGAAGGGTATCGAAGAGCAGATGAAGAACGGCGTTGTTGCCGGCTATCCGCTGATCGGCCTGAAGGCTACCGTGTTTGATGGTTCCTACCATGACGTCGACTCGAACGAGATGGCGTTTAAGGTGGCTGCTTCCATGGCGACCAAGCAACTGGCCCAGAAGGGCGGTGGTGAGTTGCTCGAGCCGATCATGGCTGTAGAGGTTGTTACACCTGAAGACTATATGGGTGACGTGATGGGCGACCTTAACCGTCGTCGCGGCATGATCCTGGGTATGGAAGATACGGTTTCCGGTAAAGTAATTCGTGCCGAGGTTCCGTTGGGCGAGATGTTCGGTTATGCGACCGACGTTCGTTCCATGTCCCAAGGTCGCGCAAGCTACTCTATGGAATTCAAAAAATACAATACAGCTCCGTCGCACATCGTCGAAACTGTAACCAAAAAACAAGGCTGATTCAGTCCTTTAGGCTAGGAGTTAATTGTCGTGGCTAAAGAAAAATTTGATCGTTCCCTTCCGCACGTCAACGTTGGCACCATCGGTCACGTTGACCACGGTAAAACCACTCTGACTGCTGCTCTGACTCGCGTCTGCTCCGAAGTTTTCGGTTCGGCTCGTGTTGACTTCGACAAGATCGACAGCGCACCAGAAGAGAAAGCTCGTGGTATCACCATCAACACCGCGCACGTTGAATACAACTCGCTGATCCGTCACTACGCTCACGTTGACTGCCCAGGTCACGCTGACTATGTGAAGAACATGATCACCGGTGCTGCTCAGATGGACGGCGCTATCCTGGTTTGCTCGGCCGCTGATGGTCCGATGCCGCAAACCCGTGAGCACATCCTGCTGTCCCGTCAGGTAGGCGTTCCGTACATCGTGGTTTTCCTGAACAAGGCTGACCTGGTAGACGACGCAGAGCTGCTGGAACTGGTTGAGATGGAAGTTCGCGACCTGCTCAGCACTTACGACTTCCCAGGTGACGACACTCCGATCATCATCGGTTCTGCTCGTATGGCTCTGGAAGGCAACGACGAAAACGAAATGGGCACCACTGCCGTTCGTAAGCTGGTTGAAACTCTGGATAGCTACATCCCAGAGCCAGTTCGTCTGACCGACAAGCCGTTCCTGATGCCAATCGAAGACGTATTCTCGATCTCGGGTCGTGGTACTGTTGTGACTGGCCGTATCGAGCGCGGTATCGTTCGCGTTCAGGATCCACTGGAAATCGTTGGTCTGCGTGACACCACCGTCACCACCTGCACCGGTGTTGAAATGTTCCGCAAACTGCTCGACGAAGGTCGTGCTGGCGAGAACTGCGGCGTTCTGCTGCGTGGTACCAAGCGTGACGACGTTGAGCGTGGCCAGGTTCTGGTTAAGCCAGGTTCGGTTAAGCCGCACACCAAGTTCACCGCAGAAGTTTACGTTCTGAGCAAGGAAGAAGGCGGTCGTCATACTCCGTTCTTCAAAGGCTACCGTCCACAGTTCTACTTCCGTACTACTGACGTGACTGGTAACTGCGAGCTGCCAGAAGGCGTTGAAATGGTAATGCCAGGTGACAACATTCAGATGACTGTTACCCTGATCAAAACCATCGCAATGGAAGACGGTCTGCGTTTCGCTATCCGTGAAGGCGGTCGTACCGTCGGCGCTGGCGTCGTAGCCAAAATCATCGAGTAAGCTCTTTTTGAGTAAGCTTTGATGAGTTGAAAAAGCCCCCGCTTAGCGGGGGCTTTTTTATTGGGTTGACACCTATCTGGGGCGTCTATAGAATTGCGCCTCCTTTTAACGGGCGTATTGCGCCCGGTGGGAATAGCAGCCGGAGTCTGAAATCCAATGCAAAATCAGCAAATCCGTATCAGGTTGAAGGCTTTTGACCATCGCCTGATCGACCAATCCACCCAGGAAATCGTGGAAACCGCGAAACGTACTGGTGCTCAAGTGCGTGGTCCAATTCCACTGCCTACCCGTAAAGAGCGGTTCACCGTTCTGGTCTCCCCGCACGTCAACAAAGACGCGCGTGACCAGTACGAGATCCGTACTCATAAGCGCGTTCTGGACATCGTCCAGCCAACGGATAAAACCGTTGATGCTCTTATGAAGCTTGATCTTGCGGCCGGTGTGGAAGTGCAGATCAGCCTCGGCTAAGACTCGGTCTTAGTCGTGTAACGCTCTGAAATGGGCGGCCATAGCGGGTGAAAGCCCCGTACACTCATGAGGTTTACAACATGACTATTGGTGTAGTCGGTCGTAAATGCGGTATGACCCGTATTTTCACCGAAGAAGGTGTCTCCATTCCGGTCACGGTCATTGAGATCGAGCCGAATCGCGTCACCCAGTTCAAAACTGAAGAGACCGATGGCTATCGTGCAGTGCAAGTCACTGTAGGCGAGCGTCGTGCTTCGCGTGTTACAGCTGCTCAGGCTGGCCACTTCGCTAAAGCGAACGTTGCCGCTGGTCGTACCGTAATGGAATTCCGTCTTGAAGAAGGCGAGTACCAGGCCGGCGATCTGATCAACGCTGAAATCTTCGCCGCTGGTCAACTGGTTGATGTAACCGGTCAGTCCAAAGGTAAAGGCTTCCAGGGTACGATCAAGCGTTGGAACTTCCGCGGGCAAGATAATACCCACGGTAACTCCGTGTCCCACCGCGTTCCAGGCTCTATCGGCCAGTGCCAGACTCCTGGTCGTGTATTCAAGGGCAAAAAAATGTCCGGTCATATGGGCGCTGAGCGCGTGACCGTGCAGTCCCTCGAAGTAGTGCGCGTGGACGCTGAACGCAATCTGTTGTTGGTCAAGGGCGCTGTTCCTGGCGCTACTGGCGGCAACTTGGTTGTACGTCCAGCAGCCAAGGCTCGCGGTTAAGGGGAAGCTGACATGCAATTAAATGTAAATGACGCTCAAGCGATCGAAGTTTCCGAACTGACATTTGGCGGCGAATTCAACGAGACGCTGGTTCACCAAGCAGTCGTGGCCTACATGGCCGGCGGCCGTCAAGGTAGCAAGCAGCAAAAGACCCGTTCCGACGTTCGTGGTGGCGGTAAGCGCCCATGGCGTCAGAAAGGTACCGGCCGTGCTCGTGCCGGTACTATCCGTAGCCCAATCTGGCGTGGCGGCGGTACCACTTTCGCAGCTCGTCCTCAGGATCACTCCCAGAAGCTGAACAAGAAGATGTATCGCGCAGCAATGCGTTCCATCCTTGCTGAGCTGGTGCGTACTGATCGTCTGGTCGTGGTTCAGGATTTCGCCGTTGAAACGCCGAAAACCAAAGACCTGCTGGGCAAACTGAACAACATGAGCCTGACCGACGTTCTGATCGTGTCGGACGCTGTTGATCAGAACCTGTACCTGGCTGCTCGCAACCTGCCGCACGTAGATGTACGTGATGTGCAAGGTTCCGATCCAGTTAGTCTGATCGCATACGACAAGGTGTTGATCACCGTGTCGGCCGTGAAGAAATTCGAGGAGCTGCTGGGATGAACCAGGAACGCGTATTTAAAGTTCTGCTTGGCCCGCACGTTTCCGAGAAGGCTACGGTTCTGGCAGACAAGAAAGGCCAGTTCGTTTTCAAGGTTGCCACTGACGCAACCAAGCTGGAAATCAAGAAGGCCGTCGAAAGCCTGTTCAGCGTGAAAGTAGAGCGTGTTACTACCCTGAATGTTCTGGGTAAGAGCAAGCGCACTGCTCGCGGTCTGGGCAAGCGTAATGACTGGAAGAAGGCAGTTATCTCCCTTCAGCCAGGCCAAGATCTCGATTTCAGCAGCAGTGCTGAGTAAGGAAGGGGTGCATCATGGCAATCGTTAAATGCAAACCGACTTCCCCTGGCCGCCGTCATGTGGTCAAGGTGGTCAACCAGGAGCTGCATAAAGGCGCTCCTCACGCACCGCTGCTCGAGAAGAAATCGAAGTCTGGTGGTCGTAACAACAATGGTCGTATTACCACTCGTCACATCGGTGGTGGCCATAAGCAGCATTATCGTCTGGTCGATTTCCGTCGCAACGACAAAGATGGCATTCCAGCCACTGTCGAGCGTATCGAATACGATCCAAACCGTACTGCTCACATTGCTCTTATGTTGTACGCAGACGGCGAACGCCGTTACATCATCGCCCCTAAAGGCGTGAACGCTGGTGACCAGCTGATTTCGGGTGCTTTGGCTCCGATCAAGCCGGGCAACCAGTTGCAACTGCGCAGCATTCCAGTTGGTAGTACCGTACACGGCATCGAATTGAAGCCAGGTAAAGGCGCGCAAATCGCTCGTTCCGCTGGTGCTTCGGCTCAGCTGATCGCTCGTGAAGGTGTCTATGTGACCCTGCGTCTGCGTTCTGGTGAGATGCGTAAAGTGCTGGCTGAATGCCGCGCGACCTTGGGCGAAGTCTCGAACTCCGAGCACAGCCTGCGTTCGCTGGGTAAAGCTGGTGCCAAACGCTGGCGTGGCGTTCGCCCAACCGTTCGTGGTGTTGCCATGAACCCGGTTGACCACCCACATGGTGGTGGTGAAGGTCGTACCTCTGGTGGTCGTCATCCGGTATCGCCATGGGGCTTCCCGACTAAGGGCGCGAAGACTCGTGGTAATAAGCGTACCGACAAAATGATCGTCCGTCGTCGCAAGTAAATAGAGGGATACGACAGTGCCACGTTCTCTGAAAAAAGGTCCTTTTATCGATCTTCACCTACTGAAGAAGATCGAAGTGGCGGCGGAAAAGAACGATCGCAAACCAGTTAAAACCTGGTCGCGCCGTTCGATGATCCTGCCACAAATGGTCGGTCTGACCATCGCAGTACACAACGGTCGTCAACATGTGCCAGTTCTCGTGAACGAAGACATGGTCGGCCACAAACTGGGCGAGTTCGCCGGTACCCGCACTTATCGTGGGCACGTGGCTGACAAGAAAGCCAAGCGTTAAGGGGTTAGGAAATGGAAGTAGCCGCTAAGTTGTCGGGCGCTCGAATCTCCGCCCAGAAAGCCCGCTTGGTCGCCGACCAGATCCGCGGGAAGAAGGTGGGCGAAGCGCTCAACTTGTTGGCTTTCAGCAGTAAGAAAGCCGCCGAGATCATGAAGAAAGTGCTGGAGTCGGCCGTAGCCAACGCCGAGCATAACGAAGGCGCAGACGTTGATGACCTTAAAGTCAGCACCGTTTTCGTCAACGAAGGGCGTTCGCTGAAGCGAATCATGCCACGTGCCAAAGGCCGTGCTGATCGCATCGTCAAGCGGTCTTGCCATATCACTGTCAAGGTTGCTGACAAGTAACGGAGTCGAAGAGATGGGTCAGAAAGTACATCCCATTGGCATTCGCCTGGGAATCGTCAAGGAGCACACCTCCGTCTGGTACGCAGACGGTCGGACTTATGCGGACTATTTGTTCGCTGATCTGAAGGTGCGTGAGTATCTCCAAGACAAACTAAAAAGCGCGTCCGTAAGCCGTATCGATATCCATCGTCCGGCCCAAACTGCACGTATCACCATCCACACCGCTCGTCCAGGTATCGTTATCGGGAAGAAAGGTGAAGATGTTGAGAAACTGCGTCAGGACCTGACCAAGCAAATGGGTGTGCCTGTGCACATCAATATCGAAGAAATCCGCAAGCCGGAACTCGACGGTATGTTGGTTGCGCAGAGCGTAGCTCAGCAGCTGGAGCGCCGCGTAATGTTCCGTCGCGCTATGAAGCGCGCTGTACAGAACGCCATGCGCATTGGTGCCAAAGGCATCAAAATCCAAGTGAGCGGTCGTCTCGGCGGTGCTGAAATCGCACGTACTGAATGGTATCGCGAAGGTCGTGTGCCACTGCACACCCTGCGTGCCGACATCGACTATGCCAACTACGAAGCTCACACCACTTACGGTGTGATCGGTGTAAAGGTTTGGATCTTCAAAGGCGAAGTAATTGGTGGTCGCCAAGAAGAACTGAAACCACAAGCACCAGCGCCTCGTAAAAAAGCTGCTAAGTAAGGGGTACGCCAAATGTTGCAACCAAAGCGTACGAAGTTCCGCAAGCAGATGACTGGTCACAACCGTGGCCTGGCATTGCGCGGTAGCAAAGTCAGCTTCGGCGAGTTCGCGCTGAAGTCTGTAGCTCGTGGTCGTCTCACCGCTCGTCAGATCGAGTCAGCGCGTCGTGCTCTGACCCGTCACGTTAAACGTGGCGGCAAGATCTGGATCCGTGTATTCCCGGACAAGCCTATTTCCAAGAAGCCACTCGAAGTTCGGATGGGTAAAGGTAAAGGTAGCGTGGAATACTGGGTTGCCCAGATTCAGCCAGGCAAAGTCCTGTATGAAATCGAGGGTGTTTCTGAAGAGCTGGCGCGTGAGGCATTTGCCCTGGCTGCTGCAAAGCTGCCGCTCGCCACTGCCTTCGTTAAACGGACGGTGATGTGATGAAAGCGAACGAACTTCGTGAAAAAGACGCGCCGCAGCTTAACGAGCAACTGCTCGGCCTGCTGCGCGACCAGTTCAATCTGCGCATGCAGAAAGCAACTGGCCAGTTGGGGCAGTCTCACCTGCTCCGGCAAGTTAAGCGTGACATCGCTCGCGTGAAGACTGTGCTCAAACAGCAGGCAGGTAAGTAATCATGGCTGAAGCCGAAAAAACCGTCCGTACGCTGACTGGCCGTGTTGTCAGCGACAAAATGGACAAGACCATCACCGTTCTGATCGAGCGTCGCGTTAAGCACCCGATCTACGGTAAATACGTTAAGCGTTCGACTAAGCTGCACGCGCACGACGAAACCAATCAGTGCCACATCGGCGACAAAGTCACTATTCGTGAAACTCGTCCTTTGGCCAAGACCAAGTCTTGGGCGCTGGTTGATGTTCTCGAACGCGCTGTGGAAGTCTAAGGACTAGGGGTCGGAGAAATTATATGATTCAGACTCAATCCATGCTCGATGTGGCCGATAACAGCGGCGCTCGCCGCGTTATGTGCATCAAGGTGCTGGGTGGCTCCCATCGTCGTTACGCTGGTATCGGTGACATCATCAAAGTTACCGTGAAGGAAGCAATTCCTCGCGGTAAAGTGAAAAAAGGCCAAGTGATGACTGCTGTTGTAGTCCGCACTCGTCACGGCGTTCGTCGTGCTGATGGCTCCATTATCCGCTTTGATGGCAACGCTGCTGTTCTTCTGAACAACAAGCAAGAGCCAATCGGCACCCGTATCTTTGGGCCAGTGACCCGTGAACTTCGTACTGAGAAGTTCATGAAGATCGTCTCGCTCGCCCCAGAAGTGCTGTAAGGAGATCCGACATGCAAAAGATTCGTCGTGACGACGAGATCATCGTGATCGCCGGCAAAGACAAAGGTAAGCGCGGTAAGGTGCTTAAGGTTCTCGCTAATAACCGTCTGGTTATCGGTGGTCTGAACCTGGTCAAGCGTCATACCAAGCCTAACCCGATGTCGGGCGTACAAGGCGGTATCGTCGAGAAAGAAGCTCCACTGGACGCTTCTAACGTAGCCATTTTCAACGGCGAAACCAACAAGGCTGATCGCGTTGGTTTCAAAGTAGAAGACGGCAAGAAAATTCGTGTCTTCAAGTCGACCCAAAAAGCGGTTGATGCTTGAACACTGCTAGGTAGATGAGACCATGGCACGACTAAAAGAGATTTACTGGAAAGAAATCGCACCGAAGCTTAAGGAAGAACTTAAGCTTTCGAACGTGATGGAAGTTCCACGCGTTACCAAAATCACCCTGAACATGGGGCTGGGCGAAGCAGTCGGTGACAAAAAAGTCATCGAGCACGCTGTTGCTGACCTAGAAAAGATCACCGGCCAGAAAGTCGTTGTGACTTACGCTCGGAAATCCATCGCTGGCTTTAAAGTCCGTGAAGGTTGGCCGATCGGCGTCAAAGTGACCCTGCGCCGTGAGCGTATGTACGAGTTCCTGGATCGTCTGCTGTCGATCTCCCTGCCTCGGGTTCGCGACTTCCGTGGCCTGAATGCCAAGTCCTTCGATGGTCGTGGTAACTACAGCATGGGCGTTAAAGAGCAGATCATCTTCCCGGAAATCGACTACGACAAGATCGATGCTCTCCGCGGTCTGGACATTACCCTGACCACCACTGCCAAGAACGATGATGAAGGTCGCGCCCTGTTGCGTGCTTTCAAATTCCCGTTCCGCAACTGATTGGAGTAGGAAAATGGCCAAGATGAGCATGAAAAACCGCGAGCTGAAGCGTCAGCTCACGGTTGCCAAGTACGCCAAAAAGCGTGCAGCACTGAAAGCTATCATCGTTGATCTGAACGCAAGTCCAGAAGCGCGTTGGGAAGCTACAGTAGCTCTGCAAAAGCAGCCACGTGACGCAAGCGCTTCGCGCATGCGTAACCGCTGCCGCCTGACCGGTCGTCCACACGGCGTTTACCGCAAGTTCGGCCTCGGCCGTAACAAACTGCGTGAAGCTGCAATGCGTGGTGACGTACCTGGTCTGGTTAAAGCCAGCTGGTAAGCACTATCAAAGTCTCGGTGTTCGGGATCGCAAGATCCTGACCGCCGGTGACCTTGAACTTGAATCAAGCCCCTTTTGGGGCTTGATTCATTTGTGGGGTGTGTCTAGAATACCCGGCTCGCCTGAGCCCGTGCTTTTTTTGCACGGATGTCCTCGGCGACACGTAGTAGCCGCAAGGCTAATTTTTTGTGTATTAGGAGCGTCTAGCCCATGAGTATGCAGGACCCGTTAGCGGACATGCTAACTCGAATCCGTAATGCCCAGATGGCTGAAAAGTCCGTCGTAAGCATGCCATCTTCTACTTTGAAGGTAGCTGTTGCCAAAGTCCTGAAGGACGAAGGTTACATTGCGGGTTATCAGATCAGCAGCGAAATCAAGCCACTGCTGTCCATCGAGCTGAAGTACTTCGAAGGCCGTCCGGTCATCGAGGAAGTGAAGCGCGTTAGCCGTCCAGGCCTGCGTCAGTACAAGTCCGTCGATGATCTGCCAAAAGTTCGTGGCGGTCTCGGTGTGTCTATCGTCTCCACCAACAAAGGTGTGATGACGGATCGTGCTGCGCGCGCTGCCGGTGTCGGCGGCGAAGTTCTTTGCACTGTGTTCTAAGGGGGGATAAGCATGTCACGCGTCGCTAAGAACCCCGTTAAGCTGCCAGCCGGCGTCGAAGTCAAATTCGCAGGCCAACAGCTTTCGGTGAAGGGTGCCAAGGGCACTCTCGAACTGAACATCCATTCGTCCGTTGAGATCGTTGAAGAAGCTGGTGAGCTGCGTTTCGCTGCTCGCAATGGCGATCAACAAACTCGCGCAATGGCTGGTACCACTCGTGCGTTGGTAAACAACATGGTCCAAGGCGTAAGCCAAGGCTTCGAGCGTAAGCTCCAGCTGGTCGGTGTTGGTTACAAAGCGCAAGCAAAAGGCACAGTGCTGAACCTGGCTCTTGGCTTCTCGCACCCAGTGGATTATGAACTGCCGGAAGGCATCACCGCTGAGACTCCTAGCCAGACCGATATCCTGATCAAGGGCATCGATAAGCAGCTGGTAGGTCAAGTGGCCGCCGAGATCCGCGACTTCCGTCCACCAGAGCCGTACAAAGGCAAAGGTGTGCGCTACGCGGACGAAGTCGTCCGTCGTAAAGAAGCCAAGAAGAAGTAGGGCATAGCAAATGACCGACAAAAAAGTTACTCGACTGCGTCGCGCTCGCAAAGCACGCCTGAAAATGCACGAACTCGAAGTCGTGCGTCTCTGCGTGTTCCGCTCGTCGCAGCACATCTACGCCCAGGTCATTTCGGCCGACGGCAACAAAGTCCTGGCATCTGCCTCGACTTTGGATAAAGAACTGCGTGATGGCGCCACTGGCAACATCGACGCGGCCACTAAGGTTGGCCAGCTGGTCGCTACGCGTGCTAAAGCCGCTGGCGTCTCGCAGGTGGCTTTCGACCGCTCTGGCTTCAAGTACCACGGCCGCGTCAAGGCGCTGGCTGATGCTGCTCGTGAAGCTGGGCTGGAGTTCTAAGTTATGTCAAATAACGACCAAAAGCGCGACGAAGGCTACATCGAGAAGCTGGTTCAAGTTAACCGCGTAGCCAAAACCGTTAAAGGCGGCCGTATCTTCACTTTCACCGCGTTGACCGTGGTTGGTGATGGTAAAGGGCGTGTTGGCTTCGGCCGTGGCAAGTCACGTGAAGTGCCTGCTGCGATCCAGAAGGCAATGGAAGCTGCTCGCCGCAACATGATCCAAGTTGACCTGAACGGCACCACTCTGCAGTACGCAATGAAGTCCGGTCACGGCGCTTCGAAGGTGTACATGCAGCCTGCTTCTGAAGGTACCGGTATCATCGCTGGCGGCGCTATGCGTGCTGTCCTCGAAGTTGCTGGCGTTCAGAACGTTCTGGCCAAGTGCTACGGCTCGACTAACCCGGTAAACGTGGTTCACGCCACTTTCAAAGGTTTGAAAGCTATGCAGTCTCCTGAATCCATTGCCGCCAAGCGTGGCAAAAGCGTCAAGGAGATCTTCTGATCATGGCTACCGTTAAAGTTACGCTGATCAAAAGCATGACCGGCCGCATCCCTAACCACAAACTGTGCGTTAAGGGTCTGGGTCTGCGTCGCATCGGTCACACTGTAGAAGTACTTGATACTCCCGAGAATCGCGGGATGATCAACAAGGCTTACTACATGCTGCGTGTCGAGGGTTAATCGATGAAACTCAATGATCTGAGTCCAGCGCCGGGTTCCCGTCGCGAAAAGCATCGTCCGGGCCGTGGTATCGGTAGTGGTTTGGGTAAGACCGGTGGCCGTGGCCACAAAGGTCAGTCCTCCCGCTCCGGTGGCACCATTGCTCCAGGCTTTGAAGGCGGTCAACAGCCGCTGCATCGTCGCCTGCCGAAGTTCGGTTTCGTTTCCCTGAAAGCCATGGATCGCGCAGAAGTGCGTTTGTCCGAGCTGGCTAAAGTGGAAGGCGACATCGTCACCGTGCAGTCCTTGAAAGATGCCAACGTGATCAACGTCAACGTACAGCGTGTGAAAATCATGCTGTCCGGTGAAGTGACTCGCGCTGTTACCATCGGAAAGGGAATCGGCGCCACCAAAGGTGCGCGTGCGGCTATCGAAGCAGCTGGCGGCAAGTTCGAGGAATAAATGGCTAAGCAAGGTGCTCTCTCTGCGCTCGGCAAAGGCGGTATGTCTGAACTCTGGGCTCGTCTGCGTTTTCTGTTCCTGGCGATTATCGTCTACCGAATAGGCGCACACATCCCGGTTCCAGGTATCAACCCGGACCGACTCGCGGACCTGTTTCGACAGAATGAGGGGACCATTCTTAGCTTGTTCAACATGTTTTCCGGCGGCGCGCTGGAACGGATGAGCATCTTTGCATTGGGGATCATGCCGTACATTTCGGCATCGATCATCATGCAGCTGATGACCGCCGTCAGCCCGCAGCTGGAGCAGTTGAAGAAGGAAGGTGAAGCTGGCCGTCGCAAGATCAGCCAGTACACCCGCTACGGCACTGTCGTTCTCGCTCTTGTTCAGGCAATTGGCATGTCCATTGGTCTGGCAGGGCAGGGCGTTGCGTTCACTGGTGACTTTGGCTTCCATTTCGTCGCGGTATCCACATTTGTGGCTGGTGCGATGTTCATGATGTGGCTGGGTGAGCAGATTACTGAGCGTGGTGTTGGCAACGGTATCTCGATGTTGATTTTTTCGGGTATCGTCGCCGGTCTTCCGAGAGCGATCGGGCAGTCTTTCGAGTCTGCACGTCAGGGTGATATCAACATCTTCGCCCTGGTTGCCATCGGTTTGCTGGCAGTAGCGATTATCGGTTTCGTGGTGTTCATTGAGCGTGGTCAGCGTCGTATTGCTGTTCACTACGCCAAGCGTCAGCAGGGCCGTAAGGTCTTCGCTGCGCAGACTAGCCACTTGCCGCTGAAGGTGAACATGGCCGGTGTTATTCCGGCCATTTTCGCGAGCAGCATTTTGCTGTTCCCGGCTTCGTTGGGTGCCTGGTTCGGCCAGTCTGAAGGTATGGGCTGGTTGCAGGACATCTCGCAGTCGATCGCTCCTGGTCAGCCGTTGAATATTCTGCTGTTTAGTGCAGGGATTATTTTCTTCTGCTTCTTCTATACGGCGTTGATGTTCAATCCGAAAGACGTAGCGGAAAACCTGAAGAAGTCCGGTGCCTTTATTCCGGGCATCCGTCCAGGTGAGCAGTCTGCGCGCTACATTGATGGCGTTCTGACTCGCTTGACCATGTTCGGTGCTCTTTACATGACGGCCGTGTGTCTGCTTCCCCAGTTCCTGGTGGTTGCGGCAAACGTACCGTTCTACCTTGGCGGGACCTCGTTGCTGATCGTCGTCGTGGTTGTGATGGACTTCATGTCCCAAGTACAATCGCACCTCGTTTCGCACCAGTACGAATCCCTGATGAAGAAAGCCAACCTGAAGGGTTACGGCAGCGGCATGTTGCGCTGAGTACCCATAAGGTTCGAGGAGTTGGTGATGAAAGTTCGTGCATCGGTGAAAAAGCTGTGCCGTAACTGCAAGATTATTCGCCGCGAAGGTGTTGTTCGAGTAATTTGCAGCGCGGAACCGCGTCACAAACAGCGCCAAGGCTGAGTGTGATTGTGCTTCAAGCCCGGTAGCTAGTGCGCTACCGGGTTGATTATTTGTTATTACAGCGATATTATCTCGCGCCCTATTTCTTGGCTTCCGGGGCGTAGGTAGCTGTCAATTGGAGTCCCACTGAATGGCCCGTATTGCAGGCGTTAACATTCCAGATAACAAGCATACTGTTATCTCGCTGACCTACATCTATGGTGTTGGTCGCACTACTGCACAGAAGATCTGTGCAGTGACTGGGGTAAACCCAGCCGCAAAGATCAAGGATCTGAGCGACGAGCAGATTGAACAGCTGCGTGGCGAAGTGGCGAAGTTCACCACTGAAGGTGACCTGCGTCGCGAAATCAACATGAAAATCAAGCGTTTGATGGACCTCGGTTGCTATCGCGGTCTGCGTCATCGTCGTGGTCTTCCAGTACGCGGTCAGCGTACCAAGACTAACGCGCGTACCCGTAAAGGTCCGCGTAAGCCGATCCGCAAGTAATCGCCCCAGCGAATCGACAGGAAATTAATCATGGCTAAACCTGCTGCTCGTCCTCGTAAAAAAGTTAAAAAGACAGTGGTTGATGGCATCGCCCACATCCATGCTTCTTTTAACAACACAATCGTGACCATCACCGACCGTCAAGGCAACGCTCTTTCCTGGGCTACCTCCGGTGGTTCGGGTTTCCGCGGTTCCCGCAAGTCCACCCCGTTTGCTGCTCAAGTAGCTGCTGAACGTGCTGGCCAAGCTGCGCTGGAATACGGTCTGAAAAACCTCGACGTTAACGTCAAAGGTCCAGGCCCAGGTCGTGAATCTGCAGTCCGCGCTTTGAACGGCTGTGGCTACAAGATCGCCAGCATCACCGACGTGACGCCAATCCCGCACAACGGGTGCCGTCCGCCGAAGAAGCGCCGCGTGTAATCCAGGAGATTGTAAAGAATGGCTCGTTACATTGGTCCAAAATGCAAACTCGCTCGTCGCGAAGGCACCGATCTCTTTCTGAAGAGCGGCGTGCGCGCGATCGAATCGAAGTGCAACATTGAAGCAGCACCTGGTATCCACGGCCAACGCCGCGGTCGCCAGTCCGATTACGGCACCCAACTGCGTGAAAAGCAGAAGGTCCGTCGTATCTACGGCGTTCTCGAGCGTCAATTCAGCGGCTACTACAAAGAAGCTGCTGGCAAGAAAGGTGCAACCGGTGAAAACCTGCTGCAACTGCTCGAATGCCGTCTGGACAACGTTGTATACCGTATGGGTTTTGGCTCTACTCGTGCCGAATCCCGTCAGCTGGTATCGCACAAATCCGTCAGCGTTAACGGCCAGACCGTAAACGTACCGTCTTACCAGGTTCGTGCTGGTGACGTGGTCGCGATTCGCGAGAAAGCAAAGAACCAACTTCGCATTGTCCAAGCTCTCGATCTGTGTGCCCAACGTGGCCGCGTAGAATGGGTAGAAGTAGACACTGAGAAGAAGTCGGGCGTTTTCAAGAACGTTCCAGCTCGCAGTGATCTGTCCGCCGACATCAACGAAAGCCTGATTGTCGAGCTCTACTCCAAGTAAGGGCTAGAAAATAGGTGCATCCATGCAGATTTCGGTAAATGAGTTCCTGACACCCCGCCATATTGATGTGCAGGTTGTCAGTCCAACCCGCGCCAAGATCACTCTCGAGCCTCTCGAGCGTGGTTTCGGCCACACCCTGGGCAACGCGCTGCGCCGCATCCTGTTGTCCTCAATGCCCGGCTGTGCAGTAGTCGAGGCCGAGATTGACGGTGTACTCCATGAGTACAGCGCAATCGAAGGCGTACAGGAAGACGTAATTGAAATCCTGTTGAACCTTAAAGGTCTGGCTATCAAGCTGCACGGTCGTGACGAAGTTACGCTGACCTTGTCGAAGAAGGGTTCGGGGGTGGTTACCGCTGCCGATATTCAGCTGGATCATGATGTCGAGATCGTTAACCCCGATCACGTAATCGCTAACCTGGCGTCTAACGGCGCCCTGAACATGAAGCTCACCGTAGCTCGTGGTCGTGGTTATGAACCGGCAGACTCGCGTCAGAGCGATGAAGACGAAAGCCGCAGCATCGGTCGCTTGCAGCTTGACTCTTCGTTCAGCCCGGTTCGCCGTATCGCATACGTGGTGGAAAACGCCCGTGTCGAGCAGCGTACTAACCTGGACAAGCTGGTTATTGATCTGGAAACCAACGGTACTCTGGATCCTGAAGAGGCTATCCGTCGCGCTGCAACCATTCTGCAACAGCAGTTGGCTGCGTTCGTCGACCTCAAAGGTGACAGTGAGCCAGTGGTTGTCGAGCAGGAAGACGAGATCGATCCGATCCTGCTTCGCCCGGTTGACGATCTGGAACTGACTGTACGTTCGGCTAACTGCCTTAAGGCGGAAAACATCTACTACATCGGTGACCTGATTCAGCGTACCGAAGTAGAGCTGTTGAAGACTCCGAACCTTGGCAAGAAATCCTTGACTGAAATCAAGGACGTTCTGGCCTCCCGCGGTCTGTCCCTCGGCATGCGCCTCGACAACTGGCCGCCTGCAAGTCTTAAGAAGGACGACAAGGCGACTGCCTGATCGTCGTAATCACCGAACGTCGTGTTTGGTAAGGAATGAACCATGCGTCATCGTAAAAGTGGTCGTCACCTGAGCCGCACTAGCTCGCACCGCAAGGCCATGTTCCAAAACATGGCAGTGTCGCTGTTCGAGCACGAGCTGATCAAAACTACACTGCCGAAAGCTAAAGAACTGCGTCGCGTTGCTGAGCCGCTGATCACTTTGGCCAAGACAGACAGCCTGGCTAACCGCCGTCTGGCTTTCGACCGTACTCGTTCGAAAGCTATCGTTGGTAAGCTCTTCAACGACCTGGGCAAGCGTTACGCTACCCGTGAGGGTGGCTACCTGCGCATCCTCAAGTGCGGCTTCCGCACTGGCGACAACGCGCCTATGGCGTACGTCGAGTTGGTTGATCGTGCTACCGGCGGTGAAGCTGTATCCGCTGAGTAAGACGTCAGTCTGAAACGAAGAACCGGGCCTAGTGCCCGGTTTTTTGTGGGCGTCTGAAAAGTAGACTCTACGTTAGTAATTTTCTATCGACGCTTACAAGTTAATGAATTTGTAGGTGTAACGTTGGTGATCAATACTCCCTCTCAGCCGATTAGCCGGCAGTTCAAGACTGACAGAGGAAGAGATCGCATGAGCCAAAATAAAATACTTACCACCGCCAGTGGCGCTCCTGTCGCCGACAACCAGAATTCCCGCTCCGCCGGCCCTCGTGGCCCATTGCTGCTCGACGACTTCCACCTGATCGAGAAGCTTGCCCACTTCAACCGTGAAAACATTCCTGAGCGCCGCGTACACGCCAAGGGCTCGGGTGCTTACGGTACGTTCACTGTGACGCGCGACATCACTGAATACACCAGCGCCAAGCTGTTCGAGTCCGTCGGCAAGCAGACCCCAACGTTTCTGCGGTTTTCCACCGTGGGCGGTGAGCGCGGCTCGGCCGACACAGAACGCGATCCGCGTGGCTTCGCCCTGAAGTTCTACACCGAAGAAGGCAACTGGGACATCGTTGGCAACAACACTCCAGTGTTCTTCATTCGCGATCCGCTCAAGTTTCCGGACTTTATCCACACCCAAAAACGCCTGCCACAAAGCAACCTGAAAAGTGCGCAGATGATGTGGGACTTCTGGTCGCACTCGCCTGAGGCGCTGCACCAGGTCACCATCCTGTTTTCGGACCGTGGCATCCCTGACGGCTACCGTCACATGCACGGCTTCGGCAGCCACACTTACAGCCTGATCAGTGCCAGCGGCGAGCGTCACTGGGTGAAGTGGCATTACAAGACCCAGCAAGGGATCAAGAACCTGGCGCCGGCAGAAGCTGCTCGCCTGGCGGGCACCGATCCGGATTACGCACAGCGCGACTTGTTCGAAGCGATTGAGCGTGGCGACTTTCCAAAATGGCGTGTATGCATTCAGATCATGACCGAGGCCCAGGCTGCGGCGCATTACGAGAACCCTTTCGATGTGACCAAGACCTGGTCGCAAAAAGAGTTCCCACTGATCGAAGTGGGTGAGCTCGAGCTCAATCGCAATCCGCTGAACTACTTCGCGGAAGTTGAACAAGCGGCGTTCGGTCCGAGCAACATGGTGCCAGGTGTCGGCCTGTCGCCAGACCGCATGCTGCAAGGGCGAGTGTTCGCTTACGCCGATGCGCACCGCTACCGTGTTGGTACCAACCATCAGCAACTGCCGGTGAATGCGCCGCGCAGCCCGGTCAACAGCTACCAGCGTGATGGCTCCATGGCGTTTGGCAGCAATGGTGGTGCAGCGCCGAACTACGAGCCGAACAGTTACGTAGAGTCGCCAAAACAGGCGCCTCGTTATGCTGAGCCTGCTTTGGCATTGAGCGGTGCGGCTGATCGTTACGATCATCGCGAAGACACGGACTACTACAGCCACGCAGGTGCGTTGTTTCGTTTGATGAGTGATGAGCAGAAAAACCTGCTGATCAACAATATTGCGGGCGCGATGGCAGGGGTCTCCGCTGATGTAGTGGATCGCCAGTTGCAGCATTTCTTCAAGGCCGACCCGGCTTATGGAGACGCAATCGCAAAGGCACTCAACGTACAGATTAACGAAGTCTAAACGAGAAGCAGAACCGCCCTCATTAGGGCGGTTTTTGCGCTATTTAAACTACTTTTCTCAGAATATCTTCGCTTTTATCGCGCAAACCAAGTGACCAAACAGTCGCTGTGGTTCAAACTACAGACTTTCAAGCAGGGAGATGTAGGGCGATGCAAGGCCACCCAGACGTAATCGATTACCTCAACACGTTGCTGACCGGCGAACTGGCCGCGCGTGATCAATATTTCGTTCACTCGCGGATGTATGAGGACTGGGGATTCACCAAGCTCTACGAACGAATCAACCACGAGATGGAAGAGGAAGCGGGGCACGCCGATGCGCTGATGCGCCGAATTCTGATGCTCGAAGGCACGCCACGCATGCGTCCGGACGATCTTGATGTCGGCACCACGGTTCCTGACATGCTAGCTGCCGACCTGCGACTGGAATACAAAGTCCGCGCCGCGCTCTGCAAGGGCATCGAACTCTGCGAGCAGCACAAAGACTACGTCAGCCGCGAGATGCTGCGCATTCAACTGAACGATACCGAAGAAGACCACACCTACTGGCTCGAGAAGCAGTTGGGTCTGATCAAGTTGATCGGTCTGGAAAATTACCTGCAATCTCACACCTGACATTGAACCGTAGGAGCACAGCTTGCTGGCGAAGGCTTCCTTGATATCGCCATCGCCAGCAAGCTGTGCTCCTACAGTGTCAACGAAAAAGCCCCTGTCACCGACAAAGTGACAGGGGCTTTTTCATGGGCTTGATTCAGTCCCTGTCGCGAGCCAGCAGCGGTTTGAGATAGAAACCGGTGTGAGACTGCTTCATCTCGGAGACTTCTTCCGGCGTACCGACGGCAATGATCTGCCCGCCTTTGGAACCACCTTCCGGCCCCAGATCCACCAACCAGTCAGCGGTCTTGATCACGTCCAGGTTGTGCTCGATCACCACCACGGTGTTGCCGTGGTCGCGCAGTCGATGCAGCACGTCGAGCAGTTGCTGAATATCCGCGAAGTGCAAACCAGTGGTTGGCTCATCGAGGATGTACAGCGTCTTGCCGGTATCGCGCTTGGACAGCTCGCGGGACAGCTTCACCCGCTGCGCTTCACCACCAGACAGGGTGGTCGCCGATTGCCCCAGCTTGATGTACGACAGGCCGACATCCATCAGCGTCTGAAGCTTGCGTGCCAGTGCCGGCACCGCGTCGAAGAACACCCGGGCTTCCTCGATGGTCATCTCGAGGGTTTCGTGGATGCTCTTGCCCTTGTACTTGATCTCCAGCGTTTCGCGGTTGTAGCGCTTGCTCTTGCAGACGTCGCACGGAACATAGATGTCCGGCAGGAAGTGCATTTCAACCTTGATCAGGCCATCGCCCTGGCAGGCCTCGCAGCGTCCGCCCTTCACGTTGAAGGAGAAACGCCCCGGCCCGTAACCGCGGGAACGGGATTCCGGCACGCCGGCGAACAGTTCGCGAATCGGCGTGAACAGCCCGGTGTACGTCGCCGGGTTGGAGCGTGGCGTGCGGCCGATCGGGCTCTGGTCGATGTCGACGACCTTGTCCAGGTGTTCCAGCCCTTTGATGCTGTCGTGAGCCGCAGCCTCAAGCGTCGTCGCACCGTTGAGTGCCGTCGCGCTCAAAGGAAACAGCGTGTTGTTGATCAGCGTCGACTTGCCCGAACCGGACACGCCGGTAACGCAGGTCAGCAGGCCAATCGGAATCTCCAGATCGACGTTGCGCAAGTTGTTGCCGCGAGCGCCTTTGAGGGACAGCGACAATTTTTTGTTGCGCGGCGTGCGTTTGGCTGGAACGGCAATCTTCACCCGGCCAGACAAATACTTGCCGGTCAGCGAGTCAGGGTGAGCCATCACCTCCGCTGGCGTACCTTCGGCGACGATATGCCCCCCGTGCACGCCGGCACCCGGGCCGATATCCACGACATAGTCAGCCAGGCGAATGGCATCTTCATCGTGTTCGACCACGATCACCGTGTTGCCGATGTCACGCAGGTGCTTGAGCGTGCCGAGCAAACGGTCGTTGTCGCGCTGGTGCAGGCCAATCGACGGTTCATCGAGGATGTATAGAACGCCCACCAGGCCGGCACCAATCTGACTGGCCAGACGAATCCGCTGCGCCTCGCCACCGGACAACGTGTCGGCACTGCGATCCAGCGACAGATAGTCGAGGCCGACGTTGACCAGGAACTGCAGGCGCTCGCGGATTTCCTTGAGGATCTTGTCGGCAATTTCACCGCGACGCCCGGTCAGCTTCAGCACGCCGAAGTATTCGCATGCATCGCCAATCGGCAGATTGGTTACCGCCGGCAGTGTCTTCTCGCCGACCCAGACATGCCGCGCCTCGCGACGCAGGCGGGTGCCACGGCAATCCGGGCAATGCTGGGTGCTGAGGAACTTGGCCAGCTCTTCACGCACCGAAGCCGATTCGGTTTCGCGGTAGCGACGTTCCAGGTTTGGCACGATGCCTTCGAACGGGTGCGAACGTTTGACGATGTCGCCACGGTCATTCAGGTATTTGAAATCGACGTTCTGGGAACCGCTGCCGTGCAGGATGAATTTCTGCTGCTCGGCCGGCAGTTCGTTGAACGGTACTTCGAGGCTGAACTTGTAGTGCGCCGCCAGCGATCCGAGCATCTGGAAGTAATAGACGTTTCGCCTGTCCCAGCCGCGAATCGCACCTTCGGCCAGGGTCAGTTCGCCATTGACCAGTCGCTTGATGTCGAAGAATTGCTTCACACCCAGACCATCGCACGTCGGGCAGGCGCCGGCCGGGTTGTTGAAGGAGAACAGCTTGGGTTCCAGCTCGCTGATCGCGTGACCGCAGATCGGGCAGGCGAAGCGCGCAGAGAAGATCATCTCTTCGCCGGGTTCGTCGTCCATCGGTGCGACCAGGGCAATGCCGTCCGCCAGTTTCAGCGCAGTCTCGAAGGATTCGGCCAGACGCTGTTGCAGATCGGCGCGGACCTTGAAGCGGTCGACGATGACGTCAATCGAATGCTTCTTCTGCTTGTCCAGCTTCGGCAGTTCGTCCAGTTCGCAGATCCTGCCGTTGACCCGGGCCCGGACAAAGCCCTGGGCGCGCAGTTCTTCGAAGACCGAAAGGTGTTCGCCTTTGCGCTCGCGGATCACCGGCGCCAGCAGCATCAGTTTGCTGCCCTCCGGTTGGGCGAGGACCAGGTCGACCATCTGGCTGACGGTCTGCGCTTCCAGCGGAATGTCGTGATCCGGGCAGCGCGGAATACCGACGCGAGCGTAGAGCAGGCGCAGGTAGTCGTAGATTTCGGTGATGGTGCCGACCGTCGAACGCGGGTTGTGCGAGGTCGACTTCTGTTCGATGGAAATGGCTGGCGACAAACCTTCAATGGTGTCGACGTCAGGCTTTTCCATCATCGACAAAAACTGCCGGGCATAGGCCGACAGCGACTCGACATAGCGGCGCTGGCCTTCGGCGTACAGCGTGTCGAACGCCAGGGACGATTTGCCGGATCCGGACAAGCCGGTGATGACGATCAGTTTGTCCCGTGGCAGGGTCAGGTCGATGTTCTTCAGGTTGTGGGTTCGGGCCCCACGAATCAGGATCTTGTCCAAAGTGGCCTCGCTCGGCGGGCGTCGAAAACGTAGGAGTATACGGCCAAATACTGGATGGATGCACACTATCAAACGAGTGGTTTACTGTCGTACATGAAGAGTCTGTCAGCGGAACGCGTCAAAGCGTCGCGATATACCCTGTCAATCGATGGGACTGGTAGAATCGCCGCCGGTTCACATGAGGTTTTTCCATGCACGATCCCCACAGCGAACGCATGAGTGGCAGTGAGACCCGCGCAGCAAGCGGTCTGGCCCTCGTGTTCGCGTTCCGTATGCTTGGCATGTTCATGGTGTTGCCGGTACTGGCGACCTATGGGATGGATCTGGCAGGAGCGACCCCGGCCCTCATCGGGCTGGCGATTGGCGCTTACGGCCTGACCCAGGCGATTTTTCAGATTCCGTTCGGCTTCATTTCCGACCGCATCGGGCGCCGCCCGGTGATTTACCTGGGGCTGATCGTGTTCGCCCTCGGCAGTTTGCTGGCGGCCAACGCTGATTCGATCTGGGGCGTTATCGCCGGACGAATCCTGCAAGGCGCCGGGGCGATTTCCGCAGCAGTGATGGCGTTGCTGTCAGACCTGACCCGCGAACAGCATCGGACCAAAGCCATGGCCATGATCGGCATGACGATTGGTCTGTCGTTCGCGGTCGCCATGGTGGTAGGGCCTTTGCTGACTCGTGCCTTTGGGCTGTCCGGGTTGTTCCTCGCCACCGGTGGCATGGCGCTGGTGGGTATCGTGATCGTGATGTTCATGGTGCCGCGCTCCACCGGGCCGTTGCAGCACCGTGAATCCGGCGTCGCGCGCCAGGCACTGATGCCGACGCTCAAGCACCCGGACCTGCTGCGCCTGGACCTGGGTATTTTTGTGTTGCACGCGATGTTGATGTCGAGCTTCGTTGCATTGCCGCTGGCCCTGGTCGAAAAAGCCGGGCTGCCCAAAGAGCAGCACTGGTGGGTCTACCTGACCGCGCTGCTGATTTCCTTCTTCGCCATGATCCCGTTCATTATCTACGGCGAGAAGAAACGCAAAATGAAACGAGTTTTATTGGGCGCAGTGCTGACGCTGATGCTCACTGAGCTATTCTTCTGGCAGTTCGGCGATAGCTTGCGGGCCCTGGTGATCGGGACGGTGGTGTTCTTTACCGCGTTCAACTTGCTGGAAGCTTCGTTGCCATCGCTGATCAGCAAGGTTTCACCGGCGGGCGGCAAGGGCACGGCGATGGGGGTTTATTCCACCAGTCAGTTCCTCGGATCGGCACTGGGCGGGATCCTCGGCGGCTGGATGTTCCAGCATGGCGGTCTGTCGGTTGTCTTCCTCGGATGCGCCGGCCTGGCTGCCCTCTGGCTGGCCTTTGCTGTTACCATGCGCGAACCACCTTATGTCACGAGCCTGCGCTTGCCGTTGTCGCCCGAGGCGATCCGCGAAGCGGGTCTGGTTGAGCGCCTGAAGGCCGTCGTAGGGGTAACAGATGCGGTAATCGTTGCTGATGAAGCAGCGATTTACATCAAATTGGACACAGAACTATTGGATCGCACTACCCTCGAGCGCCTGGTGAACAACCCGCCCGAGGCAGCGTGCGTAGCCTAGGAGAACGTTATGGCCCGTGGGGTTAACAAAGTCATATTGGTCGGCACTTGCGGCCAGGATCCCGAAGTTCGCTACTTGCCTAACGGTAACGCCGTGACCAACCTGAGTCTGGCGACCAGCGAACAGTGGACCGACAAGCAGACCGGTCAGAAGGTCGAGAAGACCGAATGGCACCGTGTGTCGATGTTCGGCAAAGTGGCGGAAATCGCCGGCGAATACCTGCGTAAAGGTTCGCAGGTCTACATCGAAGGCAAGCTGCAGACCCGCGAGTGGGAAAAAGACGGTATCAAGCGTTACACCACTGAAATCGTGGTCGACATGCAAGGCACCATGCAACTGCTGGGCGGCCGTCCACAGCAGGGCGACCAGCAAGGCGGGGGCAACAACTACCAGCAGTCCGCTCCGGCTCCACGCCAGCAGCAGGCGCCGCGTCCACAGCAGTCGGCACCGCAACAGTCGCGTCCGGCTCCACAGCAGGCCGCTCCTCAGCCGGCTCCGGATTTCGACAGCTTTGATGACGATATCCCGTTCTAGGATATGGCTTAGGCCTTTGTAAGGTTTAGCCTCGAAACCCCCGATCGGTCCTCTGGACTGGTCGGGGGTTTTCTTTTGCGCACTATTTGTAGGAGCCGGCTTGCTGGCGATTCAAGCACCGCGGTTAACCAGGTAAACCGCGTAATCGTTCATCGCCAGCAAGCCGGCTCCTACAGGTTTGCGCTCAGCGGGATGATGTGGTGACGGCGGCCCGCGCCGTGTGCAGTTTTTTGTAGCTGTCGATCAGGCGCAGATGCCTGTCGAGCCCTTCCAGTTTCATGCTGGTCGGCGTCAAGCCATGGAAGCGTACGGTCCCGTCCACCGAGCCGATTGCTGCGTCCGTCCGCTCGCTGCCAAACATCCGGCGGAAATTGGCCTCGTAGTCTTCCAGTTCCAGGTCTTCGTCCAGTTTCATCTCCAGCACCACATTGACGGCCTGGTAGAACAAGCCGCGCTCAACCGTGTTGTCGTTGTACTGCAGGAACATTTCCACCGCCTCTTTCGCCTCTTCAAATTGTTGCAGGGCGAGATAAATCAGCAGCTTCAACTCCAGGATCGTCAACTGACCCCAAGCGGTATTGTCGTCAAATTCGATGCCGATCAAGCTGGTGATGTCGGTGTAGTCGTCCAGCTCACTTTCCACCAGACGCTCGACCAGCGCTCGCAGTTCGTCTTCGTCCAGGCGATGCAGGTTCAGGATGTCTTCGCGGAAGAACAGCGCTTTGTTGGTGTTATCCCAGATCAGATCGTCTACCGGATAAATTTCCGAATAGTCCGGCACCAGGATGCGGCAGGCCGTCGCGCCGATATGCTCGTAGACCGCCATGTACACTTCCTTGCCCATGCCTTCGAGAATGCCGAACAAGGTCGCGGCTTCCTCGGTATTCGAGTTTTCACCCTGGCCGGAGAAGTCCCACTCCACGAATTCGTAATCCGACTTCGAACTGAAGAAGCGCCACGACACAACGCCGCTCGAGTCGATGAAGTGCTCGACGAAGTTGTTCGGCTCGGTCACCGCATGACCTTCAAACGTCGGCTGGGGCAGGTCGTTGAGGCCTTCGAAGCTGCGGCCTTGCAGCAATTCGGTGAGGCTGCGTTCCAGTGCCACTTCAAGGCTTGGGTGCGCGCCGAACGAGGCGAACACACCGCCGGTACGCGGGTTCATCAACGTAACGCACATCACCGGGAATTCACCGCCCAGGGACGCATCCTTCACCAACACCGGGAAACCCTGTTCTTCCAGCGCCTGAATACCGGCGAGGATCCCTGGGTACTTTGCCAGCACGTGGGCCGGCACATCCGGCAGTGCAAATTCACCTTCGATGATTTCGCGTTTTACCGCGCGCTCGAAGATCTCCGACAGGCACTGCACCTGCGCTTCGGCCAGCGTGTTGCCGGCACTCATGCCGTTGCTCAGGTACAGGTTTTCAATCAGGTTGGACGGGAAATACACCACCTCACCGTCCGACTGGCGCACGTACGGCAGCGAGCAGATACCGCGCTCTTCATTGCCCGAGTTGGTGTCGATCAGATGGGAGCCGCGCAGCTCGCCGTCGCGGTTGTAAATCTTCAGGCAGTACTCGTCGAGAATCTCGGTCGGCAGCGCGTCTTTGCGGCCAGGCTTGAACCAGCGCTCGTCCGGATAATGCACAAATTCCGCGTTGGCGATGTCTTCGCCCCAGAACTGGTCGTTGTAGAAGAAGTTGCAGTTGAGCCGCTCGATAAACTCGCCCAACGCCGACGCCAGTGCGCCTTCCTTGGTCGCACCCTTGCCGTTGGTGAAGCACATCGGCGAGTGCGCATCGCGGATATGCAGCGACCACACATTGGGCACGATATTGCGCCACGAGGCGATTTCGATCTTCATGCCCAGGTCCGCCAGGATGGCCGACATGTTGGCGATGGTCTGCTCCAGCGGCAGGTCCTTGCCGGCAATGTAAGTGCTGGCGTCTGAAGTGGAGGCAGGCATCAGCAACGCCTGGGCATCGGCGTCGAGGTTTTCCACTTCTTCGATCACAAACTCAGGCCCGGCCTGCACCACTTTTTTCACGGTGCAACGGTCGATGGAACGCAGGATGCCCTGGCGGTCCTTGTCGGAGATGTCCGCCGGCAACTCGACCTGGATCTTGAAAATCTGGTTGTAGCGGTTTTCCGGGTCAACAATGTTGTTCTGCGATAGGCGGATGTTATCCGTGGGGATATTGCGTGTGCTGCAGTACAACTTCACGAAATACGCCGCACACAACGCCGACGAAGCCAGGAAGTAGTCGAACGGACCGGGTGCCGAGCCATCGCCCTTGTAGCGGATTGGTTGGTCGGCCACCACCGTGAAGTCGTCGAACTTGGCTTCAAGCCGAAGGTTGTCGAGAAAGTTGACCTTGATTTCCATGGGGGGGTACCAGAATAACGGGCTAGACGATTTGGCCGCCATTATCCGGCTTTTCAGCGGTAAGTCTTGTGGTTGTCGGGTCCCTGATCGGGTTTACACCTGTTTCACCCCGACGCCCGATGCATGGCAACGGGCTTTTTCACTGACGGTAAATGTTCAGTCGAGTATCAGGTGCGGCAAGAATCGGCTGGAATCCTTGGTAATCAGGCTGTTGTCCTCGCGCACCCCGATGCCCGCCGCTTGATCGCCGATCACCCAGGAACCGATCAGCGTGTAGCTATCGCCAAACTTCGGCAGCGGCGCGAACTCCTGAAGGATAAACGGCGCGTCCGTGTAGGGCCCATCCTCTTTCACGATCAGACCATCCGCTGTTTGCAGCTCGATGTTGGCGCCTTCCCGCGAGAAGAATGGCTTGCGCACCCAACCCTTGGGCACCGCTTTGTTCGGGGCGGTATCCAGGTGGGCGGCGAGCAGGTTCGGATGGCCTTTGTTGAATTCCCACAGCAGCGGCAGGATGCCTTTGTTGGAAATGATGGATTTCCAGGCTGGTTCGAAAAACTGCGTATCGCTCTGGGCAATCGCTGCACCAAAGGGCTCGTGGAAGATGAACTCCCAGGCGTGCAGTTTGAACAGGTGAGGAATCCAGCGATCTTCAAGATCGACGAAACGTCCGTCACTGGTGAGGCCAATGTCTTCGATGTCGATGTGGCGGGATTCGATGCCGACTTTTTCCGCAACCAGCCGCAGGTAATCGGTGGTGCCCTTGTCCTCGACCGAGTCTTTCATCGAAGCGAAATAGAAGGGCTGCGTGATCTGCAGTTGAGCAAAGGCCTGATGCAGCTTGGTGTCGATGCTGTTGAACTGGTCGGCGTTCTTGGGCAACAAACCGCGCTCAATGCACTGCTCCAGCCAGCCCCACTGGAACGCCGCCGCTTCGTAGAGGCTGGTCGGCGTGTCGTAGTTGAGCTCCAGCAGCTTGGCCGGGCCGTTGCCGTTGTAGGAAAAGTCCATGCGCCCGTACAGATGCGGATGACCTTCGAGCCATGACGTACGAACCAGGTCGTAGAACGGTGCCGGAATGCTCAGGCGTTCCAGCAACTCCTCGCTCTGCACCACGCGAGCCACCAGGTCCATGCACATCTCATGGATCTCGGTGGTCGGGTCTTCGAGATCGTTCTCGATCTGTTTGAGCGTGAACTGGTAGTACGCGCTCTCGTCCCAATAGGGTTCGTCGTCGATGGTGTGGAACAGAAAGCCGAGGCTTTCAGCGGTCTGTTTCCAGTCATGACGCTCTGCGCAGAGGATTTTCTTCATGGCCCTGTTTCCTTAACTGCTCGACCCGCCGCCACCCCAGCCGCTGCGCGCACTGGCTTTGCTGCCGAAGCCACCACGGGAAGTGGACGAGGCAACGGACACCGGTTTGCTGGCGGAACGAATTGAGTCGGCGTAGTTGCTGCTGCCGTATCGCGCCTGATTGGATTTGGTAAAGGTCGAACCTTTCGAAATCCGCTGGCCGAGTGTCGAAGACGAATAGCTGCCACGGTCATCGCGGTAGCGGTACACCGGCTCGGAATAGTAGCTGTTGCGGTTGTTGCTCAGCATGTTGCCGATCAGCAGACCAGTCAGCAGGCTGGTGCCGGAGAACCCCGAACCGCCACTGTTCGCTTCCGAGGCAGGCAGTTGCGCTTTGGCGGCGTCCACCTGGGATTGCGTCACCTCGCCATTGGCGGTCAGCTCGAAGCCGCCGAGTTTGGGGATGAACTTGCCGGCGGAGTCCTGCTGGCACCAGTCGGCGACGAAGTCGGCTTCGCAATCGGCCTGGTTGTCGTACACCGGTGCAATGCGTCGATGTTCGGCCATGGCGGTCATGAAGGCGTCCGAGCAGACGTCCACCGGAAGTTTTTCATCGGCGCATTGCTGCACGGACTGGAAGTTGTACTTTTTCTGCATCGAGTAGGTTTTTTCCGTCGGCCCGCAGCCCGAAATCGCCATCGCGACCGAGGCTGCCAGCGACAGCTGAACGTACTTGCTTCGTTTCATCGGGAGCTCCGTGCGCGATCAGTTCGAGGAAGGGGTCATGCAGGCGGCGTTCAACATGCCGACGCTGATGGCCACGGCTGCCACGTAGATACCGGCGGCGATTTCACCTTTCTTGATGCGCTCGGAGGTGCCCTTGAGCACCAGGCTGGTCATCAGGAACGCCAACAATTGCACGAACGCGGCGATGACTGCCCAGACCACGAAGTCGAGGAGGCTGACCGAGTAGGCGATCACGTTGCTGGCCGGAATCGCGAAACCGATGACCGCACCGCCCAGGGCGATTGCAGCCGCGACGTTGCCCGAACGGATCAGCTCGAATTCCTTGTGCGGGGTGATGCGGGTGTAGATGAACTGGAACAGCGCGAACAGCACGGCGGCGCCGAGGATGTACGCAACAAACCCGAGCACGGCGGCTTTGTTCAGGGAGACGGAGAGCGCTTCTAGCATGGGGTTTCTTCCTTTTTAAAAAGTGTTCAGGTCGGTGGTGTACAGCGAAATGCCCAGCGAAGTGCTCAAGCTGATCGTGCCTTCGGCGTCTTCTTCGACAGAAAACAGCAGGAATTCACGGCGGTCGGTCAGGCCGGTTTCGCGGGCGTATAACATCGAACGGTGCTCGACGCTGTAGGACTCATCCGGGTTTTTCAGCTGTTCGCTCAACGCCACCAGTTCAGTCTGGCCATTCTCGGTGCCCCATTCGCGGGTGTATTCGACGCCGTTGTGGGTGTAGGTCGGCAGCCCGATCAGGCTGTTCGGGCCGGCCAGACGGCGCAGCTCCGCTTCGCTGCTGATGGTGATGTAGCTGAGGTAGTTGAACAGGATCACCGACTCGACCTGGCCGGCGATGTCGCCGGTGGTGTGCACTTGCAGCCAGTAGTCTTCGTCGTTCATGTAGTAGCGCGACAGCCAGGTCGACTGCCCGAGGTCAATGGTGCCGTTGCTCCAGATCTGCTGCGAGCCGGGGATGGCCACGGCGGTTTTTTCGTCGAGCAACAATTGCAGCGTGCTGTCGAACATCACGCCTTTGCCCAGCGCCAGACCCAGCGGGCCGGCGGCCGGTTGGGTTTCGCTGGCGGTCCATTTCGATTCTGAATTCGCGTTCGGGGCCTCAAGCCCCAACAACTGTTTAAACCATCCCATTGGAGATTTCCTTGAGGCGAGTGGAGGCGATGTAGAAGAGCTCGCCGCCCTCGACGCGTGTGGCGCCAGGCGGGTTGATCGATGGTTGTCGGGCGCCCTTGGCGCGGTAGCCGATGAGGGTGGCGTTGTGACGTTCTTTCATCTGCGTGTACAGATCGCCGAAGGTCGCGTTAAACGTCTCGGGCAGTTTCATCAGGTATTGGGTCGCGCCCTGGCCCACGCACAGCAATTCGTTGATGACCACGGACGAGCCGGGGTCCTGGGACGCGCGCACAAGCATCTCGATGGCCATGCTTGATGTGCATTCCAGGCTGGGGGCGTAGGCGCTGGCGAGCGAGGCGATTTCACTGTCATTGAAGTGGGCGACCACATGCCCGACAGGCTTCAGTTGATTGACCGCCAGCACGGTGGCCAGGGTCAGGTCGTCTGAATGGGTTCGCACCAGAACGCGTTCGGCACCGGGAACGCCAGCGCGCAGTAGCAGCGCCACCGAGGACAGGCTTTCGCCCTTGATGAAGGACGCCTGGCCGGGCATGGGGTTTTCTTCAAGGGTGCAATCGCAAATGACGATCAGGTTGTCGTTGGAGGTTTCATCCTGAAGCAACAACTCAACGACCCGTTCGCTGGACGCACCTTCCCAGCCGATGAGCACCGTATGCCCGACATTGCCGGTGTAGTCACCTTTGCCCTTCATGCTTTTTCTCCATACATCGATAACGCTGCTGGTGGTTTTGCCGATGGCTGCCGTCAGCAGCGCAATGCCGCCGAGCATGACCCAGGTGGCCACGAAAATGCGCCCCGCCGATGTCTGTGGCGCGAGATCGCCATAGCCTACGGTAAGCGTGGTAGTGAGATAGAAGTAGGTAAACGTGGCGGGGGCGGTGAGGTGCTGTTCGCCCAGCAACACCAGGCCCAGATACGCCGTGGTCAGGTGCACGGCCAAGGCGATGACCAGTCCCGCCCAACCGAATCGGTGGAAGAGGGACGAGGCATACATGCGCAATAAAAGGAAAATCGACATTTCGTCCCTGACTCCGTGGGTACTCATTCCTGGCGACGTTATCGCCTCGGCGTCTGAATGCTCAAGTGCGGTTAACCGGCGGCATTAAACCTGCTGCGCGGCGCAGAGAAAAGTACCTTGGCTGCAATAAATCCGGCGAGCGCCCCAAAGAGATGTCCTTCGAAGGACACACCCTGACGCGGAAGGAAGCCAAAGACCAGGCCGCCATAGAGCAGCGCCACGACGCTGGCCGTGATCAGGTTGCCCCAACTGCGGTGAAACCAGGCGCGGGACAGGAGGTAGGCCCACAGCCCGAATACCCAGCCGCTGGCGCCAATGTGCACGCCGGAAAATCCGAACAGCCAGACCAGCGCGCCGCCCAGCAGAATGATGATCGCGCTGACGGCCAGGAACCGGTTGAGCCCGTCGACAATGACCAGGGTGCCCAGAATCAGGAAGGGAATCAGGTTGGCGCTGAGGTGCGCAAAGGACGCGTGTAAAAAAGGCGAGGTGATGATGCCGACCAGTCCGTGGGCCGTTCTCGGCACCAGGCCGAATGCCACAAGGCTGTAGCCGGTCGCGACGTTGAGCAGTTGCAGCGCCACCATGAAAATGGCGAGGCTGGCGATTGTCTTGAAACCCTTCAGGGCATCCATCCTTGACCTCGATTCAACGAAAAACTGAAACGCATATCCAATGTGGGAGCGAGCCTGCTCGCGAAGAGGGAGTGTCAGTCAATATTAATGTCGCCTGACAAACCGTAATCGCTAGCAGGCTAGCTCCCACAGGTTATGCATCTGCGACTGGGTGGGTTACTCAGCCGATTTCTGCTTCAGGCGCTCCAGGATCGCGTTGGCGCTGCCCGCGTCCGGCGTGATGCCGGCTTCGCGCAGTTTGCGCTCCAGGTCAGTGCCAGTCGATGCATCGGCCAGTTGGTCCTGGGCTTCCAGTTCAGCGGCGCGTTGCTGCTGCTTGGCTTGCAAGCGGTTCAGCGTGCCGACTGCGGTTTCCAGTTTGCCGTTGGCGCCGCCGCTGGCGATGGACGCACTGACCTGGGCTTTCTGTACGCTTTCACGGGCCTTGGCCATGTCCACTTGCTGGCGCAGGCTCTTGATGCGGCTTTCAGCCTTGGTGATGTCTTTGCGCATGTTGTCCGCATAACCGCCGAATTCGGTGGCCTGCTTCTGCTCGACATCCAGCTCGTTGGTCAGGGTCGAAATGGCTTCGGCCACTTCCAGTGCCAGGTCTTCGCGGTTGGCCTGAATGGCGGCCAGCGCCTTGGATTCCAGGTCCTTGATCTTGGCGTTGTACTCGCTGACGCGATCAGCGGACAGTTTGTGCTTGGCCATGATGGTGACCAGCTCACGCTTGGCGTTGGCCAGCGCGCTGTCGGCATCGCGGATTTCCTGGTCGAGGATGCGCAGGGCCTGTTGGTCGACGATCGATTCGCCGACTTCATTGGCACCGCCACGCAGTGCGGTGAACAATTTGCTCCAGATGGACTGAGTCATTGGATTTTCCCTGATTCCCGAATAATTAATTGAAAAAACGTTCGAAGGCTTCGCTGGCGCGCTGCACGTTGTCGACGAGGGTTTTGACCTCGGTCACGACGTTGGTCAGGCTCGAGTCGGAGCTGAGCGCGCCAAACATGTTGTAAACGACCTGCCCGTTGGGCATGGACTCGATGCCGATCGACGACAGCGGGAACATTTCCCGGCTGCGCAGCACGGCATCATTGAAGGCCGGCACGTCCTTGATCGACTCGACGTCGACCAGCACGGTATCGACGATGATCTGGTCGCCCACAACCGCGATGTAAATCGGCAAGCCACCGAAGTCGTTCATTTCCAGCTTGATGCTGGATTCGGAGCCTTGGACGAGGGAGAGGGTGATGTCGTTCGAGACCACTTCGTCCAGGGCTTGAAGGGCGCTGTAGAGGCGATCGATGTTCCAGTTGTTACCTGCGCTCATGTAATTCTCCGACATGAATGAGCCAGCCAGGATCGGTTGGCGTAGCTGTTTCTCCATCTGCTTGAGCAGGCTTCGGTTTTCGGGAAGCACCCAAGTCTCGTGTTTTACATAACCGGCGGCACCCAGGCCCGCGCGCATCTGCTTCATGTAGAAGCTCGACGGTTTTTTCGCGGACGGTTTCGAGCGCTCTCCCTTGCGGCTTGCTGAATCGTTCACAGACCCGGAAGGCGGATCTGATGGAGAGCTGCTGTTCATGGTGCTGACCTCGTTGTGAAAAACTCACGCGTGAGAAACACTACAGGCAATTTTCGCTGGGCTCAATAGCTCACGCGTGAGATTTTTTTATGGGTGGTGGAGGGTATATCCATTATTTGGGTGATGGCGGATATTGGTTTCGCCCTTACGGCGAGTCACTTGGAAGAGCCCCAAGTAACCAAGGGCTCTTGCCCCTTTCGTTCGGTGCCT
>NZ_CATKQM010000032.1:0-47624 GCF_949768225.1 Pseudomonas sp. IT-P44
CCTTTCATCAAACTGCAACCTTAAAAGTTGATGATTTTTCTTAACCAAATCAACAACTTAAACCAGAACCAGCAGCGAACTGCTCGTTAGCGGGAGGCGAATAGTACAGTATTAAAATACGTGGTCAACCCCCGAGCGAAAATTCTTTTTCCACACCAAAGATCCCTGGCTGCCACCGCCAGCCCTGGCCCGATAATCGTCTTATATAGAAGCAGGAAGGTTCCGTCGCCTGTGAACAACAGGGGGCCTCCTGATCGGTTACAACGCACCGCATCGGAACGACTAAGCTTTTTCGAATGATCCTCGTCTTTCAAGGGTGACTCCATGAGCAGCGCCCCCCTGTCTGAACTCGATGCCGCTCTACCCGGTCTGGCTCGCAAGATCCGCGTACTGAATGCCCTGTCCTGGCCGGATGGCGTCGAGGACGTTTTCCTGGCGCATTGGCGTAACGGGAAAGCCGAATTGCCCAGAGTCGAATTGCGCCCCCGCGATCACAGTGCCGACATCGCCGCTCTGGAAGCCTTTATAGGACGCTGCGATCAGGGGCACCCAGCCGGGCACTATCTCGCCATGACAGCGCGCAGTTATGCCACGGCCGGACGCATGCTGGGGGCGATTGGCACTCCCGCCTTCACTCAATACTCATCCGCGTTGTACCGACGCCCGGATTTCTATTATCCGAGCCAGAAACTCAGCATGCTGGACGCGGCCAATTTTTTTCTCACCACCACCGACGCCCTATTGGGTGGCGCCCGGATTCCACCGACTCAGGCTGAGATCCCGGCCGAGGTGTTCGCCGCCTGGATGCAGCCGGAGTTGGACCGTTTCTTCGGCGAGGGCCGGGTCACGGTCGTGCTCGACCCGACGCTGGCTGCCAAGGCGATCGCCGGGGCAAGCCGTATACGCCTGCGTACCGGTGCCCTGTTCTCTGAACTGGACAAGAATCAGTTATTGCAGCATGAGGCCTTCGTGCATGTTGCTACCGCACAAAATGGCGCGCTCCAGCCCAACCTCAAAAGCCTGGGTTTGGGGGCTCCACGCACAACCCAAACCCAGGAAGGCATTGCCACCCTGGCAGAACTGTTCACTGGCAGCATGGACATCAACCGCCTGCGCCGCCTGGCCCTGCGCGTGCTTGCGGTCCAGCAGGCTTTGGACGGCGCCGATTTCATACAGGTATTCGAGGGGTTTCTCGCCGCAGGCCAGTCACAAGAGGAGTCCTTCCGCTCAACCCAGCGGGTCTTCCGTGGCGCCGACCTGCGTGGTGGCTCGGCATTTACCAAGGATGCCGCCTACCTGACGGGATTGCTGGGCGTCCATACCCTGTTGCGCATCGCGATCCGCGACAATCGACCGGAACTGGTGGGGCATTTGTTTGCCGGACGCCTCAGCCTGGCCGACACCGTACGCCTGGCGCCTCTATTTGAATCTGGCTGGCTCCAGGGCCCCACCCATCTACCGGCCTGGGCCTGCGATTTACGTCTGCTCGCCGCCAACCTGGCCTTCTCCGCTTTTATTGCCCAGATAAAACTGGATGTGCTCGATCTGGAGGTGCTCATGACATTTGCAGACGAACACGAAAACGATGCCAGCGCCCTGTGACCATGGGCACCTGCCAATTGACTCGATTGAGTTTCACGGAAATATCCTGACCGCGGCGCAGCAATCAGCCAGAAGCGGCCGGTGGTCGTTGCACTTCGCCAGTCGCCGGCGTGTGGCTAAGCTTAATTAATCGGGGTGAATTGAAACCTGAGAGATAGCGGCCATCAGCGAATCTGGACAGGCATCAAGACGGCGCCCCATAGGAGACGACTATGTATGCGGTGATAAGAACCTACTTGGGTACTGGAGCAAAGCAGCTTTTCGAGCTTTTGGAAGAGCGCAAGACCGACGTTGAAGCGACCCTGCGGACAGTACCGGGCCTCGTAAGCTACACGCTGCTGAATACGGGTGATGGTGGTACGTCGGTAACGGTTTGCACGGACAAGGCCGGCAGCGATGCGAGCTTGAAAGTCGCAAGCGAGTGGATCAAGAAAAATGCATCAAGTATCCACGCGTCCCCGCCGATCGTAACGGAAGGTCCGGTCATCGTGCAGATCAAATAACGCGCCCTTGCGATTGATCTCGCGACACCGTCGTTGTCGCAGGTTTTGCATGCTTGCCTGGCGCAAATGTGATCATCCGCAAACCATCAGGTTGGGTTTGATTGCGGTGCAAGCCCGTGTCTCACCCCTAGGCTTCGTGTGCAAACCTCTGCCATCATTCAGGCATTCACAAGCCGAGTAGAAATACATGAATCGTCAGAAAAAAATAAAGCAGCTATTAAAGGCTCACGCCAAAAAGGCCAGTGCCAAACTGGCACCGCAAAACAAGTCCAAATACATCAGTAAGGCTGACCGATTGAAACTGGCCGCTGAGTCCGCTCAAGACGCAATCACGCCCTCTGAGGGCTGATCCAGCCCCTAACGAACCATCAACGAACTCGCCAATAGCGCCTCCAAACCCATCGGCTTCGCAAAATAATAACCCTGAGCCTGCCCTGCGCCCATTTCGCGTAGCAAGACCAGCGTCGCTTCATCCTCGACACCTTCGGCCACAACGCTGAGGTCCAGCGATTCGGCCATCCGCACAATCGCCCGCACGATCGCGCGACTGCGAGGGCTGGTGGTCAGTTCGAGGATGAACGATTTGTCGATCTTCAAACCGCTGAAGCGGTACTGATGCACGTAGCTCAGGGATGAAAACCCGGCACCGAAGTCATCGAGCACCACCGACATGCCGTTGTCGGCCAATTGCTGCATGGTCAGTCGGGCAATCGCCGGCTCCGCCACCAGTGCCCCTTCGGTCAACTCCAGGCAGATCCGCGAGGGCTCGACCCCGTATCGCGCCAACAGCGCAAGCACATCATTGGCAAAGTCCGGGCGCGTCATGCTGTAGCTGGAGCAATTGACGTGCACCGCAGGCCAATTGGCGTGTTCGGGTTGGGCGAGGATCGCGGCGATGCTGGTCAGCATGTACAGGTCCAGTCGACCAATCAGGCGCAGCCCCTCGACATCCGGCAGAAACTCGCCCGGCGCGATCACCCGGCCGCCCGGCTGATGCCAGCGGATCAGTGCTTCAAGGGCCAACAGCTCGCCGCTTTCGACGCTGACAATCGGCTGGAAATACGGCAACAGTTCGTCGGTACGTTTGAGTGCGTTGCGCAAGGCCCCTTCCCGCTCAACCTGGTCCGAGACTTCACGGCGCACTTCCTGATTGAACACTGCGTAGCTGTCGCGCCCGGCGCTCTTGACCCGGTACATCGCCGCATCGGCGTCGCGCAGCAAGTCGGCGGGTTCCTGATGGAACTGACTGTCGGCGCTGACAATACCGATACTGCAGGACGAAAACACTTCATAGCCATTGATCAGGAACGGCAGGTCAAACGCCACCAGAATCCGTTCAGCGATGTCGATTACCACCTCCAGCGGCGCCTCGGGAGCCAGCACGGAAAACTCATCGCCCCCCAGGCGCGCGAGCATGTCGCTGTCGCGCAGACAACCACGCAAACGGTGGGCGGCCTGCATCAACAGCAGGTCGCCAAAATGGTGACCGAGGCTGTCGTTGACCATCTTGAAACGGTCGAGGTCGATGAACATCACTGCCAGGTGCCCGCCTTCGCTGCCGAACTGCGACCAGGCCAGATTGAGGCGCTGTTGCAGGTAGGTACGATTGGGTAGCCCGGTCAGCGCATCGTGGGAGTTTTCGTGTTGCAACTTGGCATTGGCGTGATCGAGCTCGCGGGTGCGGTTCTGCACCCGGGCTTCCAGCTTGAGGTTGGCGGCATGGATCGCTTCGGCGGCCGTGCGGCGCGACAAGGCTGTATCGATGTGCCGGGAGACGAACGTCAGCAGTTCCTGGTCGCGCAGGGTATAGCGCACTTGCGAGGTATAGCTTTGCACCGCGAGTACGCCACGCACCACATCGCCATCGAACAATGGAATGCCCAGCCAGGAGTAGGATCGGAAGTACGCTTCGGCCAGTTCGATGTCGCCGTGCGCAGACAATCGCTCAGCTTCGTCGGCGTCAATCAGGCAAGGTCGACGCTGTCGGATAACGTATTCGGTCAAGCCCCGGCGCCCTCGCCGTGCCACCGGGCAGGCCGTCTGCCGCTCATCGACATAATACGGAAAGGTCACTTCACTGGTCGCGTCGTCGAACAGCGCAATATAGAAGTTCCGCGCGAACAGCAGATCACCGACGATGCCATGCAAGGTTTGAAACAACTCAGCCATGTCACCAGGCCGGCTGGAGAGTTCAGCGATCTGGAACAGCGCGCTCTGCAGATGTTCGGCGCGCTCTCGCTCTGCAACTTCCTGCCTCAAGGCGTCGTTGAGCGCCGAGAGCTCCAGGGTACGACGCATCACCGTCGCTTCCAGATCCTCGCGGTGCAGAATCCGGTCCAGCGCCATGGCCACGTGGCGGGCCACCACCAGAAACAACGCGCGGTCCTCGGCGCTGTAGGTACGAGAAACGTCGTAGACCTGCATCGCCAGCATGCCAAACACCTCGTCCGAGGCATTTTTCAACGGTGCGCCCATCCAGAATTCGGGACGATCTCCCACGCAGTAAAAACGGCCTTCGGCCTGAGCCGCGAGGATGCCGGCGGCGTCGATCAGCAACGGCTGGCCGCTGGTCAATACCTGGCCGGTCAACGAAAGATGCGAAGGGTCAAGGTATTCGTAGTGCGAGGACTCCACGGCATCAACGTCAATGATGTCGACGTAATACGGGTAGTCGATCTTGCCGCTGTGCGGGTCATACAGCGCGAGATAGAAGTTCTCGGCGTCGATCAGGCTCGCCAGCAACTGGTGAACCCCCACCAGGAACACTGACCGGTCGCGGGTCGAACTGGCCAGGTAGGTAATTTCATACAGCACACGTTGAGTAATCTGCGCGCGGGCCAGGGTATTGGTCTGCACCTCAATGCCCAGGCGCTGGGCAAAACCGGCGAGCGCCGGTTCTTCGGCCTCGGCGATTGGCGCAAGCAGCCAACCCAGCACACTTTCGCCGCTGCCGGTCGGCCAGCGGTGCAAGTGTCGGGTCTGGCAAAAGGCGTCGAACTGTTCATTCGCAACACTTGACGGCCACTGCGCCTGAGGGTCGCCCTGCCCGACCAAATGCATCTGTTCACCGGCACGGTAAACGACCCACGCGGTGGTGTGCGTCCAGTTACGCGCCGAGTTCAGTAAGTGTTCGATCGTATCCTCGTTGCCAGCGCAGGTCATGCCGACAGTATCCGAATTCCCTTTAAGCTCAGAGGCGACAATATCGCAATCGTTCGATTGCCGCGGGAAGTCGGTCAAAGGACGAAAACTCATCAACGCTCCCTGAGCCAGAAACTGGCGATACTCACTTACTGGTTACTAGCAATGCGCCAGTGAGCTTCCCGTTTATAGAGTTTTTATTCAATAGGTTTTTTCGAATTGTGAGTTGCTTGCTCAACAGGTCATTCTTTACGGGCGCCAACTCGGCCAACGACTGACAAGTGTGCCTCTGCACCCTTATCCAAGTAGTTCCACCAGGAAAAGGAGCGTCCTTATGGAGACCGTCACAATTCGTACCCTGCAAAACACTGATGCTGAGGCATTGTTGACGTTTGAAAGGGACAATCGCGAGTGGTTCGAGCGCCACATTGACGCACGCGGTGCTGCTTTCTATTCGGTGCAAGGTGTCACCGAGCACATTGCAGCCTATTTATCTGATTATGCCGCCGGCACCTGGCACCCCTTTGTCATCGTAGACGCTGGGGGGAAAATAGTGGGCCGGGCGAACCTCAAAGACATCGACACATCCGCGCGGTCGGCAGAAGTCGGCTATCGGATTGCTCAAAGTGCTTGCGCAAAAGGACTGGCAACGCGGGCGGTGAGGCATTTGATCGAGCAAGCGCAGTTGCGTTGGGACCTTAATCAACTGGTTGCCAACGTTTACGTCGACAATATCGGCTCGGCAAAAGTGCTCGAACGCTGTGGCTTTGTAATTGAACAGACATCTCGGCAAGCAGGGGCAGACCAGGAGTATCGGTTTGGCCTTTCGATTCAGACGAGTGAATGAAGGGTCAATAAGAGTCCCGGAAACGTCTCAAGATTCAGGCCGCGAGGCGAACTAACGCTCGACCTCGTTGTTTGAGGGTGTATGCGTTCCCCTGTAGGAGCCGGCTTGCTGGCGATGGACTCAAGTGCCCCGCGTTTAACCAGCTCTTACGCGTTATCGTTAACGACCATCGCCAGCAAGCCGGCTCCTACAGGTTTTGCGCTTATCCCAAATCCAGTTCAGCTAAACGACGTCGAATTTGCGGGAGCTAGTATTTCGCCGTTCTTGTTTCTGTACCCGGGATTTCGTGTAGAACAAAAAAAGCCCCGCAACCAAATGGGTTGCGGGGTAAAAAATTGGTTGGTTGCGGCCAACCAAAGGAGCTCTGTAGAAAGCGTTACGGGCCGGGGTCAGATGCAGTCCTGTGCGGCGCGTTCAAAACTTGAAGGCAGCAGGTTCGAAGCCAGCAAGTGCCGCTCGTAGATGAACACCTTGCCGCCATTCCCGGCCTTGTAGGCTTCCAGCACGTTGTCGGCCGAGACTTTGCTCGGCACCACGATCCGGTAGCTGCGCTGGGTTTGCGAGACGGTCGGGTTCAACGCATGGCTCTGCAATTTCGGTACGACGCAATCGGCGTATTGGGCTGGGGTCTTGCTGGTCTGCAAGGTCAGGGTCGGGTCGTTCGGCGCGGAGGCGCAACCGGCGAGCAACAAAGAGCCAATCGCCATGGCGGGTACAAATAAAGAGCGCATCGGTCTTATCCAGAAAATAAAAGCTTCGGTTCATCCAGCAGCGGGACTGCGTCACGGTGCGTGTTCGTTGGAGGTGATTTTCCGCCTATAACCAACAAAGCAGAACTTGTGTTTCGTAATGGTCACTATTACCTCTAGCAATAGTTGCGCGCCGTGCAGATGGGTACACACTCTGAATCACCACTAAAAAAATTGATGAGGATCTATCCTTGAGAACTTTTGACCTGATCCGCGATGCCGTTTTGCCCGATTTCCGCGACCGGGTGGCCGAGTACCTGATCCAGTACGAAACCGTATTGTTGGGCGAACACGCGCCCGACCCGGAACTTGTGCGGGCCACCGCCAATCAGTTGCGCGGTTATTTACGCGGGTTGAACACCACGCGGGTGCTGGGCATGGCGGACTGGGAGGAACTGGATCGGCGGGTGGTGAACACGTGGCTTTAGCGCCGCACGCCTCGACCGGCGGATCGGCATCCATCGAATGACTTTCTATACTGCTGTCGAATCCGGAAAGACGCAGGATTTGCCGTCATCGTAGTCGTGGTTCTCTCTGGGTAATGTCTCCCGATAGTTCTCAAGCAAAAAAGGAGTTTGCGTCATGACCGACGATCCAAAAGTAAAAGGACCAGCGTCGTACTTTCCCTCTATTGAAAAAAAGTATGGGCAGCCAATCACCCACTGGCTAACCCTGCTCAAGACAGTCAACGGCAAGAAGCATATGGAGATGGTTGCGTTGCTCAAAACTGAACACGGCATGGGCCATGGCCATGCCAACGCGTTGGTTGCGTACTTTTTAGCGAGCACTAAAACCGACTGACTAGACTGATGTAGCACAGGGCGCTCGATGCACCCGCTTGCGGCTCAAGCCAACCGGGCGCCATACACCTGACTGTTGCTATCAAATCCACCTCCACTGTATCTGCTTCAACCCAATGACTACGGTTAGCCTTGTTTCTCATCCAGGGGAGTTTGCGCTATGCCGGACGCCACCAACCTTTACCTGTTCACTGTCGCCGCCCTGCTGTTGCTGATCGTGCCTGGCCCGAACATGGCCATCGTCACCAGCCATGCCGTTGCCCATGGCTGGCGTGCCGGTTTCGCCGCCGCATTGGGAATAACCCTGGCCGACGTGCTGATGACCGCCATGGTCAGCGCGGGGCTCGGTGCGCTGGTGATGAGTTGGGCGCCGGCATTTGATTTGCTGCGGTGGGCCGGGGCTTGCTATCTGATGTGGCTGGCGTGGAAGGCATTGAGCACTCCACCAGCGGACGCTGATGCTCAACCTGCATTGGCATCGCGGCGCAAGATCTTCATCCGGGCGACCCTCAACAGCCTGTTGAATCCCAAGGCGCTGTTGTTCTTCATGGTATTCCTGCCGCAATTCGTCACCCTGGGAACCAGCAGCGTCACGGTGCAACTGATGGTATTAGGTGTGTTGCTTGCGCTGATCGCTTTGATCTTTCATTCCCTGCTCAGCGTCTGTGCCGGGCAGCTGCATGGGCGCCTGCGTGGGGGCAAAATCTCCAGCCGCCTGGGTGCTTATGGCTTCGCTGTCGTAATGACGGCGCTGGCGGTACGTTTGCTGGTGCTGAACCGGACAGCCTGAAGCGGTCGCATCGATATCGCTCAATAGTTGTCACTCGCCGAGGCCGCCTTTTACTGCGCCAACCAAAACCTGCACACTTGTCGGCTTTTTTCGCGACAGGAAGTCTCCCCATGCAACGGATTGTCATTCTGGGCAATGCCGGTAGCGGCAAATCCACCCTCGCCCGCGCCCTCGGCAAGCGCCTGAACCTGCCCGTGGTGCACCTCGACACGCTGTTCTGGGAACCCGGCTGGGTCGAACCCGACGCCGAGCAGTTCCGCGCACGGGTCCGCAAAGCGCTCACACCAGAGGCCTGGATTTGTGAAGGCAATTATGCGCGGCGAACCTTCGACCTTCGCCTGCCCCGGACCGACCTGATCATCTGGCTCGACACCTCGCGGCTCACCTGTTTCACCCGGGTGATCAGGCGCAGCGTCATGAACCGCCCTCGCGCTGACCTTGCAGCAGGTTGTACAGAGAAGCTCGACCGGGCATTCCTGACGTTTCTCAACTTTGTGTGGAACTTCGATCGTGGCTACCGCCCAGGAATCGACGCGGTGCGCCTGGCCATCGGTCCGCACATTCCTGTGGTGCACTTGCACGGTTCCCGGCAGATTCGCGCCTTTCTCGATAGCTTGCCCGTAGCGTCGGGCGTCTGCCTTGAATAAAGGGAGGGGGACTTTCGCTATCCCCGATTACGAACGTGAGCACAGGCAAACCTGACGGTGAATCAACCGACTCTTTCCAAAACGGAAAACAGGCTGACGAATGCCAATGAAAGTTTATGGCGTGGCGTCAGATGGATCACGGGCTCCGACGCCTTCATGGGGCTCACGCGCAAACCTCAAAGAGGCCGAACACTCAGGCCGTTGGCTAATTAAACAGCGGCGCTCTAGAACTTTTCCCTGTTTACAGGTCTATGTGGACAGGCACATTCGCTCGGTAAGCGCTGACCCGCAGACTTCCCGCAGCCAGATGGCTACACATCAACATGTCAATTCAGAGGTTGTCTTCGCTCATGAAATTCCATGACCTACGGATGGTGCTCTTCGGCCTGTTCGCGTTCGCGGCAGTGGGCTCGGCATCAGCAACACAGATGAAGACCTCAACCCCTGTTTTCGCAACTGAAGTGGCGGCCGTTCAGGCGCCGGTCCAGGCTGCCGGCAGCCCTTGGCCGACCGTGGCCAGTATGGCCGGCAACCAGCCAGGGTCGTTGCTTGCCCATGATGACCGGTACTGGCATGACGACCGTTGGCATGATCGTAGAGACAATTGGCGCCGAGACGACTGGCGTAGAGAACAGTGGCGTAGAGAGCAAGCCCGCCGGGATGCCCAACGCCATCGTTATTGGGAGCGTCACCAGGATCGGTCCATGCGGCACCGCTACGAGGACGATCGCCGCTACTATCGTCGCTAAATCCGCCTGCAACACCAGGCTGTAGAAATCAGGCTGAAAACCTCGACGAGGTATGAATTGGCTGTTCGCTCAGTGCTTCCCAAACGAAGTCTGAGCGTCCGCAACCAATGAAGGTTATCGACCAAGCGCATTCAATACTGGCCATTGAAATAACCGTTAAGCCCTGCGCGTGGAGCAATACTCCACGATGAGTTGAGTAACCGCCGCCAACATCGCCTGATCCGCTTCAGGCGAGGTAAACAGCCGAAACTCTGCATCCGGCAACTCCGGTAACCCTTGTTCAGCCCCAAGAACCACCAGCCCTTGCCCCAACTGACTGAGTGTCATGGGCGCAACCGCGAAACCTGCAAGCGCCGCCGCCCGCAACCCGGCGGTGCTGCTGCATAACATCGCGGTGCGTTGGGTGATCCCAGCCTGAGCCAGTCGCTTCAACGCAACCTCGCGATAAGGGCACGGCTCGGGGAACAGGGCCAGCGGCAACGGCGTCGGTAACCGGGTGACGGGTTGCGCCGACCAGGCCCACACCAGCGGCTCTTGCCACAGCAATGTCCCCGCTTCGCTGGTTTCACACAGTGAGCCGATGACCAACTCCAGATGCCCTTGCTTCATCAGCGCCAGCAACGTGCCGGGAATGCTCACCTGCACGTCGATCTCCATCCCTGGGTACTGCGCCGCGAATTCCTGAAAAGCGCGCAGTAGTCGGGACTCGACAAAATCCTCGGACACCCCGATCCGCAGCCGCCCGTGAAATGGCGTACGCGTCAGTTCCGCCCAGGCGTCACGGTTCAGCACAAGGATCGTGCGCGCATAAGAGAGCAAGCGCTCGCCATCGGGCGTCAGTTGCTGGGAACGGGTGGTACGCGTCAACAGGGGTTTACCAATCTGTTCTTCCAATCGCCGCACATGACCGCTGACCGCAGACTGAGTCAGGTGCAGCTTTTGCGCTGCACGGCTGAAGCCTTCTTCGTCGACCACAGCGACAAATGTTTTGAGTAGCAGCGAATCGAACATAGTTTTATACGTGATTAATCGACTAATAATTTACGATTTATATTTCAAATATAACTATGTTGCAATGCCTCCCTACCCCACCACTCGAGGCGTGCCATGACTACCCTGCTCCATATTGAATGCTCTCCACGCAAGCAGCGCTCGGCGTCCCTTGAAGTCGCCCGCAGCTTCATTGCGCGTTATCGAGAAAACACTCCGGACACCGACATCATCACCCTCGACCTCTGGAACATGGCGTTGCCGGAATTCGATGAGCTGGCAATGGAAGCCAAATACGCAGGACTCAGCGGCACGGCCTTGAGCCCGGCGCAACAGGAGGCCTGGAACACCTTGAAGGACCTGGCTGCACACCTGCATCGCGCGGATGTACTTGTGATGTCCGTACCGCTTTGGAATTTCAGCATCCCGTACAAGCTCAAGCATTTCATCGACCTGGTATCGCAGAAAGACATCCTGTTCAGCTTCGATCCGGAACGCGGTCTGGAAGGCATGCTGCACAACAAAATCGCCGTAGTGGCGTACGCCCGAGGCCTGGATTTTTCGGCGCAGTCGATCACGCCGGCGGAACGCTTCGACTTCCAGAAGCCCTATGTGGAAGCCTGGCTGCAATTCATTGGCGTGACCGATGTGCATTCGGTGATTGTGGAGAAGACCATCCTGGGGGAAGACGTTGATCTTGGCGCGCGTGAGGCTGCGACTCAGCAAGCCAGAGGATTGGCAGATACTCTTTGTCGCTGACGGGTATTTATAAGGTGCGGGCGCCCACCTAGGCATGAGAGCCAGAGGCAGTTTTCGACCCAATGCCGCCGATGAAGGCCGGCAGAAATCGGCCAATAAAAGTCGCAAGTCCCGTGACACTTCAGGGCTTGCGACTTATTTCCAATACGTCCTTCAAACTCTCGGACGTTTGCTACGGGAATGCCTGCCGTGTTCATTGCGAAACAACGTGCAGGCCTAGTTTTGTACCTCAACCACGTCGACATCCGGCGCGTCTGGGGCATCCGGGGCGTCCGCCACATCCTCTCTGGCGGCCCTCGCCTCGACTTTGGCAGCCTCTCTGGCTGCGTTTGCCTCAGCCTTGGCAGCGTCCCTAGCCGCATCTGCAGCAGCACGGGCGGCATCTCTGGCTGCATCGGCTTCTGCTTTGGCGGCGTCCCTGGCTGCGTCGGCAGCGGCCCGAGCTGCATCTCTGGCTGCATCTGCGCCCGGTATGCCAGCAGCTTTTGCAGCGTCCCTGGCTGCATCCGCCTCAGCTCTGGCGGCATCTCTGGCTGCATTTGCAGTAGCCCTTGCAGCATCCCGGGCTGCATCTGCATCAGCTCTGGCAGCATCTCTGGCTGCATTTGCATCGTTTCTGGCAGCGTCCCTGGCTGCATCTGCGGCATCGTTGTCATGCGCGTTGCCTGAGCCTCTGTTCCCGGCAACACCACCATGACCGTCACCGTCGTGGCCTGATGCACCATGACCACCACCATCTCCATGGCCGCTGCCACCGTGACCACTGCCTCCGGAGCCTCCACTACCGGAACCACCGCCGGCGCCACCGTGACCGCCTCCGCCTCCGCTGTTACCGCCGCCACCACCGCTGCCGCCATCTTTGGCATACACGCTGGAGAAACTACTGATGTAATCGGGCGCTAGAACAGTCGATGCCGACAGGACCCCGCCAATTGCCAGGGCCAACAAACATTTCTTGATCAGCATGATGCACCTCCGCTTGGAGTTGCGCAGTCATGTCCCTATCGAACGCAATATCCAGTGAGTTCCCGGCCGCCCATTGGAGCGGCCAGCCAACCGGCACGGCCATAAATCTGCAGCATTAACCAGCAACTGCGGTTTCCGCACGATCCCTGAGAGCCAGTCAGCATCTTTGTGTGGGACGTTACCCCACATTTTTAGATAGGTGCTGTCAGCCCGAGTTCAACAAACGAATATCTGGACTGAAGCATGCGTTGAGCAAAAACCTCTAAAACTTCCGGACGCCAGCAGTTCACCGCGAGCTGAATGCCTGAAATCCCCTGACCACGCTGGGTCGAGCGCCTACCCTTTCATACCAGCGGCGAAGCTTGGGCAAACGCCCCCACGGGATGTCTGCCTCCACTGACGACATGATGCTGTAGGCCGCGATATCCGCGATGGAGAAACAGCTTCCCGCCATATAAGCATCAGCACTGACGAACTGTTCAGCCAACTCAATTGACGAAAGCATGCGCTCGACCAGCCGCGCAGAGCCATCGTTGAGCCCTTGGCCGCGAAGCAAGAACGCCGAATGGCCCGGTGCGATGACATCGGTCAAAAAGAAGAAGAATCGCTCATACACCGTAGCTCTGTGGTCAGCGGCACTGGGCAAGAGCCGTTCTGGAGCCTTTTCGGCAGCGTAGAAAATGATCGCGTTCGACTGAGTGAGCACAAAGGCAGGCTCATCGCCCTTTCGTTCGACCAATACCGGGACTTTTCCGGCCGGATTCAGGGAGCGATGATCCGCCCCTGTTTGCTGGCCTTTTGAAAGATCCACCAGTCGAACCGTGTACGCCAGCCCCGCTTCTTCGAGGGCGATGGCTGCCCGGATGCAATTGCCTGTGGGCGCACCGTGTAATTCCAGTAAGGCGTTCATGACGTATTTCTTCCTCCTTGCGGGCTCAGTTCAGTCATCCGCTAAAGCGTGCCGACTGTCACACAAGCCAGGCCCGACGCTGCGAGTCGTCACGCATAGACGTCCCGGTTTTTTTCGATGAAAGCCTGCACAGACAACGCGGGCGTGCCGGTGACTTTCTCCACTACGTCGTTCACACCCGCGAAGATGCCTTCCCGGTAGTTCTGAGCGACTTCAACCAGGTGTTGTACCAAGGCTGGCGGAAACTGGTATTCCTGCTCCATCTTGAACTGGAACGCTTCGATCGAGGTTGGCGCGTACTGGATTTCCACACCCAGCACCTCGCTCATGGCAGCCGCGATCTCGCTGTGATTCATTTCGACCGGGCCATGAAGACTGTAAATCTTCCCCTCGTGCCCCGCGGGGTTGGCCAGGATGTGGGCGATCACCCGTCCTTGGTCGTCAGTAGCAATGGGCGCGTGACGGCCATTCTCGAAGGGAAACTCGATTTTTTTCCTGGCCCAGATCTCTTTGGCGAAGTGAGGGTAGACGAGCCAGTCCGCGAAGAATGTGGGGCGCAGATGCGTTGTCGGTACGCCCGACCAGTCGAAAACGCGCTCGGAGATCCAGTGATCCTGTGCCAAATGACTCTTGGACTCACGCCGCGCGGAGATCTGCGACATGTTCACGATGGCCTGTACCCCGGCCTCCTTCGCTGCCTGGGCAAAATAGGCCGCACCGTCGATGATTCCCGGTGCCAGCGGATAAAGGAAATAGGCCGAGCGGATGCCCTCCATCGCCGCACGGATAGCATCGATATCGGTGAAATCACCAATGGCAATATCAACGCCGCGCTCGCGCAGAGCCGCAGCCCTCTCATCGTCCGTGCGCACGTAAGCTCGCACGCGCTTGCCCATCTTGAGCAACTCATCGATGGCAGCCCCACCCGTACGCCCGGTTGCGCCGCTGACCAGAATTTCTGCTTCGTTCATGACTGTGTTCCTCTCAAGTAATTAGAGCTTACGCTCCTGATGTCCAGTGACTTCAACGACCGCTCGACGGGTCGAAGAGCCTGGTAACCGCAGACACTGCGCAGTGCTGTCTCTCAGCTATCGAAGGGGGCGTTTTCAATCAGGTCGCACACGTTCGGGCAATCGAATCCATGCAGGTGGCGACGTCCAACGTCCGCCAGCCCGGTACCAATGGCTGTGTGCGGTTTTTTCCTGGCAACTTCGGCCACCGCTTGAGTAAACGCGGCCTTCATGCCGACGCGGGGATAGAGCGCGAGCGTGTCGTCAATCAGTGATGGCGTGATTTCTTCTATAAAGAGGCCCATGACATCAACATGAGCGCCCATGTAGATCAGGGCGATTTCTGGTTGCTTGCGGTCTGCAATGCCGGCGCTGGAGTGAAGAGCGATCGCATCCCAGACGAGCTCCGCTTTCGCTTGCGGGTAACCGTTCGATAGCAGGAATCGGCTGGCCGCATCGGCGCCATCGACTTCAAAGCGTTGCTCGGCGCAGAACTCGCTGGTGAGCCCCAGGTCATGCAACAGCGCAGCGAGGTAAACGGTTTCCCGGTCGTATTTCAGCCCACGCTGCTTACCGAGGAAATCGGCGAACCACCAAGTGCGATGCACGTGATTCAGGATCGCCCTGGAGTGGACCCGATCAACGAGCGAAGCCGCCTTGCGGGTGAGTTCGGAATCCGGGGCGATGATGCCGCCGACAGTAACCGGTGTGTTCATTTTGCTTCCCGAGGGTGAGGTTGACCTCGCTCCAATCTAATGATTCTGAGTTGTCCAAATTGACTATTTTCCGTTGATTCGTGCCAAAATAATTTTCGGTCACTCGCGGAGCGCAACGGTGAAAAAACAAACGCACACCCGCCATTTGCTCCCCGGGCAAACGCAAAAACGAGTGGTGATTCTGGGGTTGCCCCCGGTAGATGCGCTCGATGTGATCGGTCCTGCAGAGGTCTTTGCCTTCGCCAATAGCCTGCACGACGGCGCCCCCCTTCCCTACGAGATTGACCTGGTTTCATCGGGCGACGACGTGCACCTGAAAAGCAGCACAGGCATTAACCTCACGGCGCATAAAACCCTTGAGCAAGAGCGTCGTGGGAGCGCGCCAATTGACACGTTGATTGTCGCTGCGGGCCGCCAGTCAGTGGGCCGCCAGCACGAGGAGGCTATCGAGTGGATACGGACGCGTTCTGGAAACGTGCGGCGCGTGTGCTCGATCTGTGTCGCAGCGTTTGCCCTGGCTGAGACCGGACTTCTGAATGGTCGTCGGGCAACCACCCATTGGCAGATGGCGCGCGAGTTGGCGGAGCGCTATCCGCAGATTCAGGTCGATGCGAACCCTATCTGGGTGAAAGACGGCAACGTGTATACATCGGCAGGAATATCAGCGGGAATCGATCTCGCGCTCGCGCTAGTCAGCGAGGACTTGGGGGATCACGTCGCGATGGAGATTGCGAAAAACATGGTCCTGTTCCTGCGGCGTCCCGGTGGACAAGCGCAGTTCAGCGTCACGCTTCAATCGCAACGTGCGCCTGGTTCAAGCCTGGATGAACTGTGCCTCTGGATCAGTGAGCATCTGCACACAGACCTTACGGTCGAGAGGCTGGCAGACCAGATGTCGACCAGTGTCAGGACCTTGATACGGACGTTTCAACGGGATTTGAAGACCACGCCGGCGAAGTACGTTGAAGACGTTCGCCTCGAAGCAGCCTGTCGGGACTTTGAGCTGGGTGGACATTCAATGGAGGCGGTTGCACGTCGATGCGGTTACAACAGCGTCGATGTGCTGCGCAAAGCGTTTGTAAGACGCCTGGGTATCAGCCCCAAGGAATATGCGCTGCGCTTTGCGCCGGACAGCACGCTGGCTCAGATATAACCCGACGTTGAGCAGTTCCGCGCACAGGTCCGCAAAGCGATCGCAACGGATGCCTGGCCGTAGGCCCGCACATTCCTGTGGTGCACTTGCGCGTTATCCGGCAGATTGACGCCTTTCTAGATAGCTTGCCCGCAGCGTCGGGAGTCTGCGTTGAATAGTACGATGAAGAGAAAAGCAAGAATGACCGCGCTTCTGGCCACTAAAGCAGCCGCCCAACCTGGCCCTGGCAGGACGTCTGATCCTGATCGCATGATCCAAATCTCCGATTGTCACTCGATCATCGAAGTACTTCGCCGCATCAAACACGGTGGGCCAGAATGGGCGCATCGTAACGTCAACATATGCTTTCCCGGCCCATCAAATGCTTGGACTTCTGTGTACTCACTTCAGGGTGCCAGTGACCCGTACTTTGACTTCATGTACACCCGCAATGAGCCACCTCAGGAAGCCCTTTCCGCACAGCTAGGGAAGTACCCACAGTGCACCGTTATCGATTGGTCGCCTGGACGCCTGGCCTGCATCAAGGCCCAGGATGTGGGTATTGAGACGCTTGCGGAAATCATCCGGGATGTCGCTGAAGCAGCTTGGGGTGAGCGCATCACGGTCGTCTATGCCTCGTACGAGGAAATGGGTAGAGCGTGACCCAAGAGCGGACAATCGACCTTAGCTCCCGAAGCGCGCGCAAAAACCAGGTGTTGCGCAACAATCGACCAGGCGCGGACGGACCGCGGGTCACCGTAATCGAAGGAATGTTTGTCATGCACCATTTTAACAACGACTTGAGGGCCGATTTCGTAGAGGCACTTGAGGAAATCTCGACGCTGATGTCCATAGCATACGAGCAACTCGGCCCTGTACCGGAGGACCATGCATTAGCCCAGGCAGGTTTAGAGAATGGGAGTGAGATTGTTCTGGATTATGTAGATCACAACGAGGCTGGAGTAGCGTTCGAACACCTGCTTTATATGATTAAAGAACCAACGCTCGTTGTTTCTGAGAAATGCATAACAGTTTTAGCTCGGATCGCAAAAGCCTTGGAGATGCCATTCACGGGGTAACGAGGACTAACCCACCTATGGACTGCTTTGGGTCGTTTTTTGCCCTTTCTGACAGACCGCTATCGACCCATAGCGGACGGTTTCAGAGTGCGTGAAGCGAATGCTCGCGCCGCTTTTTACTGGGGTTCCAGTTCCGACCACAAAGGACTGCGTCCGATTCCCATCATTAGCGTTCCATAGTCTTCAAATTGATCGATGTTGACCTTATCTTTGCTTTTCCATGTCGCTTCACATTCGTCGCAGACCCACAGCAAAATGTGCGTGGATCGGATACGCATCGCTTGGACTGAACCTTGACGGCATCTTTGGCATTCAATTGGCATTCTAATAATCTCTAATAGTTTTGCGATGCAACACAAACCGGTGTGTCCGCTCCTGCCCGAGTGCGGCCTGTGAAGAAGGGCAGAAAACGCCCCATTGCTGCCGGTCAGCAATGGCTGAAATTGGCCGGAAGTAGACATCGCCAGCACGTTCAAGAGCCAACGGACGACTGAAAGGAGGGTCAGAATCGACAAAAAGGTGCGCACATCGTTTTCAATCCCCAACGTGGGGCAGGGGATGCCTCTCAGGCCACTGACAGAGCCAGTGAAGCGTAAGGAGTCGTTAGCAGCGTGTGATTAGAAGTTGTTGGCAATAGCTGCTTTCTTCGATCATTTTTGGGTAGCCTTCAACATCGATAGCATCCTTGAAGGCTTTCAAAAAATTTCCCTCTTCGTAATGAATCTGATGGGAAGCCAGATCGAATGCATGCCGTAGTAGCGACTTTGTAGGGATGACCAGCTCTCTTGAAACGCTAACCATTATTTCAATAATGTCCAACTGATCGGTCAGTCCTCGGTACAAATCGAAGACCAACCTGTTCTCAGGTTGAGCATCGCTGATGAACGCGTAAACGTTACCTTGGCCGATCGATGTACTGTCGAAATAAAGATAGTACAGCGCAGCTATCTCAGTCTCATTGAGACCCAACAGTTCGATCATTTGCGTCCAGGTGCCCAAAAGGGAGGGGGTGTCGTCATCCGACCACTGGAATAGATCAGTAATGGAAATTACCAGGCGAAACTGCCGACTATTGATGATCATCTTCCCCTCAGCGTTGGTTTTGCACATGGATACGGCATGACTTAACTAGGCGAGCAGGTTGCCGGTCATTCTTGGTGCATCGGCGATGCCGGCTCAAGATAAAACCAGTCCGCTTCTGGCCGTTTTTTGCCTGTCGCGACCGATTGAATCCAAAACCCAAAGCAGCCACTCGCTGAAGCTTAGCTTGCGGAGCCGCAGAACGAGATCCCGGAGATCAAGAGGAATCACTTGGACGACTTGTTATAGGAATTCACTTCGCACGAAAATGCCGAATAAGTTCACTTACCTTTGTGGATGCATAAAAAATTAAAACTGAACAAACTATAGCAGCCACCGTCGGACCGACGGGATTTATACCTACTGCGATTTGTATATATATAGATATAAACAAGATAAGGACTGCGTAGCTTATGGCGACCTTGTTAAATGCTGCCAGAAATAACGGAGCTATTGAAATTATAGCCGTGTGAGCTGCAGTCGTTAAAAGTATCTCCATGATCAGTCGAAGAGGAACGCCGCCAAATTGTGCTTGCGCAATTGCAATCAAGGGTTCGTACAAAAGCACCTGTAATGCCCCAACGACAGCCGCACTGATTCCAATAAAGGGCAAGGTTGTTTTTTTCGTAATGTTCATCGTACTTCCACTGACCCCTATAACTCCTATTAAGGACATCGTTGTTGCATAAAATCCCTTGCTACACGCTAAGACGTTACTTTTCTTAGATCCTATCATGGTAAATACGGAGCCGAGCAGAGAAAAACGTGATACGAAACTGGCCAAATTGCTGAACGTTCGCAGCCAATGAGTAGCGGGCTATGGACTTGCTGACAGGCTGTTGACTGGCTGTTTTTGGCAAAAGCCGCCACCCACATTACCTGAGCAAACACAGGCAACTCAGTGTCGCGCAGAAGAAACCCGCAACCCGGCCTACACGGAATTGCGCTTGCGCCGCGCCTCTTCATTCTCCTGCAACGCCTGTCGAACAAGCGCCCTCGCCGCCCACGCAGCGGTGTCGAGTGATTCTTCAACGCTCGCGCCACTGATGTCGCGCACGGCGATCAACGCCTCGGTGCCGATAACGATCGACAGCGCCTGCTTCAGTCGTTTGCGTGCGCGGGGCGAGAGCACGTCCTTCAGCGAGTCGACGATCGGTTCGATGTAGCTCATCCGGCGGCCTGGTCGCAGGGGCTCGTGGGTCTCGCTGTCGAGCCACACCGACATGAACGAACGCTCCATCACGTGCAGGCCGATCTCGTCGTCGATCAAGAGTTTGTTCAACGCGCTCGCGGCCAGGCCAATGCCCTTGACCGGGTCGTCTCCCGGTCGCCAGAAGCTCTCCAGCGGCTTCATTTCACGATCCGCCGCCGTCTCGCTGATCAATGCCTCGGTCGAGGGAAAGTAGCGATAGGCCGTGGCGCGCGAGACCATCGCGCGCTCTGCCACTTGCGCCACCGTCGGGTTTTGGCCCTCGTCGCGCAAGGCGATGGCGGCATCGATCAGCGCCTGACGCGTTCGCAGCTTCTGGTTGGCGCGGCCTTGCGGATCGCCGCCGGGTTCAGACGGGGTTGACTTCGGGATCGACATGGAATATATGAGACTCTGTCTATTCATGAGACTTGAGTCTCATAATAGGCACGCGACAATCAACCGACAAGAGGTCGCCCGTTATATTACAGCAACTGAGCGCGCCTCTGGGCGCATGAGGTGAATGCCATGAATCACAACCCCCGTCCACGGACCTGGTTTCGGCTCGCTGCGCTCTACTTCGCCATTGGCGTGATGCTGGGCGTGGCGATGGGCGCTTCCGGCGACCACTCGCTTTTCGCGGTACATGCTCATGTCAATCTGTTGGGATGGGTGTCGATGGCCCTGTTCGGCATCATCGGCACAGCGCACCCGTCAATCACCGAAGGGCGCGCGGCTGCCGCACAGTTCTGGATGTACAACATTGGCGTCCCGGTGATGCTTGGCGCACTGACGTTGCGGCTCAAGGGTTTTGCGGCCATCGAGCCGTTGATTGGCGTCGCTTCCATTCTTGTTGGTTGCAGTGTGCTGTTGTTTGTGTGGCTGGTGTTCTCGCGCATCGGTGTAACGGCTATGGGTTTGAGCAGCGCAACACGTGAGTCGCGCACGTCTTGAAGTCAGCTGTCCTTACGACCGGCACACAAAATGTGCCGGCCACTTGCACCACCGCTGCCCTATTTTTTGATTGAAACAATCGTCGCGCTGCCACCCTCGACCCGGAAAACAAACGACACACGGTCTCCGGCCGACAGCCCGGCGAGCTGATCATCCGTCACGGAAAAGGCCATGGTCATCGGCGGCCATTGCACGGCGGGTACAGCGCCGTGGGAGATGGTCACCGTGTGCCTGGCAGCATCGATAGCCTTGATCGTTCCGTTGGCATTAGCGACGGGCGCCTGCGTTGTCTCTTTTGTCTGCATGCCCTCCATACCGTCCATTTTCATACTCGGCATGTCCTCTGCTCGAGCCAGGAAAGACAACGCAACCAAGGTTCCTGCCACTGCAATATGGGTCAGTTTCATACGACGTTTCCTTTAAGGTGAGTGGATTCAATGACGAGATGTCGGCGGCGCATCAGGCGATAGGCTGCCGGAATGACAAACAGGGAAAGCAAGGGAGCCGTGATCATGCCGCCGACCATGGGCGCGGCAATGCGGCTCATCACTTCACTGCCGGTTCCGCTGCCCAACAGGATGGGTAACAGGCCGGCAATGATCACGGCCACGGTCATGGCCTTGGGGCGAACCCGCTGCACAGCGCCTTCACGAATTGCCGCAACCAGCCCGCGCTCAGTGCTGTCGCCGAGGTCTTCACGTTCTGCCCAGGCGTTTTTCAGGTAGAGCAGCATGATCACGCCAAACTCGGCGGAAACACCGGCCAGGGCGATAAAGCCGACACCGGTGGCGACCGACAGATTGAATCCCAACAGATAGATGAACCATGCCCCGCCAGTCAGCGCGAATGGCAGCGTGGCCATGATCAGCAACGCCTCATCGAAGCGCGCAAACGTCAGGTAGAGCAGCACGAAGATGATCAACAGCGTGGCTGGCACCACCAGTTTGAGTCGTGCATTGGCTCTGTCGAGAAACTCGAACTGCCCTGAGTAGCTCAAGCTCATGCCAGGCTGCAACTTGACCTGCTCGTTTACGGCATGGCGCAAATCAGCGACCACCGAGGCAATGTCCCGGCCACGCACATCGATATACACCCAGCCTGAAGGCCTCGCGTTTTCACTTTTGAGCATCGCCGGGCCGTCGCTGATTTTGACGTTGGCCACTGTCCCCAGGGTGATCTGGATGCCTGACGGCGTGTAGATCGGCAATTGCTCCAGGGCACCGAGCGAGTCACGCCACTCCCGTGGGTAACGTACGTTGATCGGGAAACGTGCGAGCCCTTCAATGGTCTCCCCGACATTTTCACCACCGATAGCGCCGGCCACGATGGACTGCACATCAGCGATATTCAGCCCGTAGCGAGCGGCGGCCTTGCGGTCGATATCCACGTCGATATAGCGGCCGCCGGTCAAGCGTTCGGCCAGCGCTGAACTGACACCGGGTACGCCTTTGGCCACCCGCTCGACCGCCTGGGTGACAGCATCGATGTCCGTCAATTGGGTGCCGGCGACTTTCACTCCGATCGGACTTTTGATGCCGGTGGCAAGCATGTCGATACGGTTGCGAATCGGCGGTATCCAGATATTGGTCAGCCCTGGAACCCGAACCACGCGATCCAGTTCTTCCACCAGTTTTTCCTGAGTCATGCCTGGCCGCCATTGCTCGTGTGGCTTGAATTGAATGGTGGTCTCGAACATTTCCAACGGTGCCGGGTCGGTGGCAGTTTCGGCACGCCCCGCTTTGCCGAACACGTGCTCGACTTCGGGCACCGTCTTGATCAGGCGGTCGGTCTGTTGCAGCAGCTGCGCAGCTTTCTGTGCCGACAACCCCGGGAGAGCGGAAGGCATATAGAGCAGATCGCCTTCGTCCAAAGGCGGGAGAAACTCACCGCCCAGGCGCGACATCGGCCATAACGCACTGACAAACACCACCAGTGCCACCAGCAGGGTGACTTTGGGACGGCGCAGCACCGCCTCCAGGGCCGGCTGGTAGATCCTGATCAACCAGCGGTTCAACGGGTTTTGTTGCTCACCGGGAATTCGCCCGCGAATCCAGTACCCCATCAGCACGGGCACCAAGGTCACCGACAACCCCGCCGCCGCGGCCATCGCATAGGTTTTGGTGAACGCCAACGGGCCGAACAGTCGCCCCTCCTGAGCTTCCAGGGTGAACACCGGAATGAACGATAACGTGATGATCAACAAACAGAAGAACAGCGCCGGGCCGACCTCTGCCGCTGCTTCGGTCATGACGTGCCAATGACGCTCGCCCTTAAGTTCCTCCCCCGGATTGGCCGCGTGCCAGGCCTCAATCTTCTTGTGGGCATTCTCGATCATCACCACGGCAGCATCGACCATGGCGCCGATGGCGATGGCAATCCCGCCCAAGGACATGATGTTGGCGTTGATCCCTTGGTAACGCATGATGATGAAGGCCATCAGCACGCCCACCGGCAGGGAGATGATCGCCACCAGTGATGAGCGCAAGTGCCAAAGGAAAATCCCGCAAACCAGCGCGACGACAATGAACTCTTCGATCAACTTATGGCTGAGGTTTTCCACCGCGCGGTCGATCAGTTTGCTGCGGTCGTAGGTGGTTACGATTTCCACTCCGGCCGGCAAACTGCTTTTCAGTTCGTCGAGTTTGGTCTTGACCGCCGCAATGGTCTCGCGAGCGTTCTTGCCGCTGCGCAAAATCACCACGCCACCGACGGTTTCGCCCTCGCCGTCGAGTTCGGTAATGCCCCGCCGCATTTCCGGCCCCAACTGAATAGTGGCGACATCGCCAAGGGTCACCGGCACACCATCCGCCCCCAACTTGAGCGGGATCGCCCGAAAGTCGTTGAGCGTTTTCAGATAACCGGAAGCGCGCACGATGAACTCGGTCTCTGCCATCTCCAGTACCGCGCCACCCGTTTCCTGATTGGCCTTGCCGATAGCCTCGGTCACCTCTGTCTGAGTGATGCCGAGGCTGGCCAGTTTCAGCGGATCGAGTTGCACCTGGTATTGCTTGACCATGCCCCCCACCGTGGCCACTTCCGCAACGTTGGGCAGGGTCTTGAGTTCGAACTTGAGGAACCAGTCTTGAAGTGCGCGCAGTTGCGCCAGGTCGTGTCCACCGCTGCGATCCACCAGTGCGTACTGATAGATCCAGCCAACTCCCGTTGCATCCGGACCCAACGCCGGTTTGGCGCTGGCCGGCAATCGACTTTGTATCTGACTCAGGTATTCCAGCACCCGCGAACGGGCCCAGTACACGTCAGTGCCGTCTTCGAACAGCACGTAAACGAAGCTGTCACCGAAGAAGGAATAACCACGCACCGTCTTGGCTCCCGGCACTGAGAGCATGGTGGTGGCCAACGGATAGGTCACCTGGTTCTCGACAATCTGCGGCGCTTGCCCCGCAAAGGGAGTGCGGATAATCACCTGAACATCCGAGAGATCCGGCAGCGCATCGATGGGTGTGCTCTGCACTGACCAAATGCCCCACGCCGTGACGAACAGTGTCGCCAGCAACACCAGGAACCGGTTGACGACTGACCAACGAATCAGGGCCGCAATCATGGCTGGCTCCCCGATTTGTCCCCATCCGCCTCATGAATACCGGAGGCTGCTGCGCTGGGTGGCGACTCGTCCTCAGTGCTGGCGACAATGCCCTTGAGACTGGCCTCCGAGTCCAGCAGGAACTGGCCAGACGTAACCACCTTCCAGCCTTCTTCCAGACCTTTCAAAATGGCCGTCTTGCCATCGCTCTCCTGTCCGGGTTGCACCTCTACCGGGCGGTAGTGGCCGGTGTCTTCGGCGAGCATCACCAAGGCCCGTCGCCCCGTGCGAATAACCGCCTCGCTCGGCACCCACAACACACTGTGTTCGCTCGAACGGTTCAGGCGCACCTGCGCCGTCAAACCCGGCCTGAGGTGTCCGTCCGGATTGGGCAGTTCCACCCGTACACGCAGGGTGCGACTGTCGGCACTGGTCTCGGGCAAAATAGCGCTGACCTCGCCGTTGAGCACGGTCCCCGGAAAGGCTGGCAGCCGTGCTTCGACCGTCTGCCCCACTGTGATCGATCCGGTCTGCGACTCTGGAACGGCCACGGCCAGCCAGACACTGCTCAAGCCATTGACGCGTGCCAGCGTGTCGCCCGTCGCCACGGTCATGCCCGTGCGTACGTTCAAGGCTTGCAGCACACCGGCGATTGGACTGGTCAGCGTCAGGTACGGCTGAACCTTACCGCTACGCTCTATCTGAGTGATCAGCGCTGCCGGCATTCCGGTGAGCTGCAGTCGTTGGCGGGCCGCAGCCAACAGCTCCGCGTCGCCGTTACGCTTCAGGGCAAGGAACTCTGTCTGAGCCGCAGCCCAATCCGGCACCAGAATATCCGCCAACGCTGCGTTGGCGTTCAGCACATCTCCGGGAGCATGGGCATAGACTCGCTCCACAAAGCCAGCGGTGCGTGCCTGAATCACCGCAACATCACGTTCGTTGAGCGCCAGGACACCTGTCACGTCGAGGCTGGAATGAAAGGTTCCACGGGTGACAGTCGCAAAACGCAGTCCAAGATTCTGTGTCACCCCCGGGTCGATACTGACAGTCGCCCGATCTCCTGCGCCGCTGGCGTATTGGGGAACCAGTTGCATGTCCATGAAGGGGGACTTGCCCGGTTTGTCGAACTTTTGCTGCGGGTACATCGGGTCGTACCAATACAGGGCTTTGCGTTCGGGCACAGCATTGATGTCTTGCTCCGCCACCGCATTTGGCGCTGCGCTCATACGCTGGTGCGCGACCCCGTAACCGCCGGCAACACCCAATGCCAGCGAAAGGCTAACCAGCAATGCCCCGTTCCATTTTTCAAGTTTCATTGGCTGGCCTCCCCGTAAGCAAAATACAATCGCGCACTGGTCAGCGCGCGCTGCTCTTCCACGTCAATTTGTTTGAGCCGGGCTTCGATGAGTTCACGTCGGGCGCTCACAACGGTGTCTAAATCACCTTTGCCGGCCCGGTAGCTGGCCATGCTGAGTTCGACCTTTTCCTTGGCCAGCGGTAACAGGCTTTCCTGGTTTCGGTGCACGGCACGATTCAGGCGCTCATAGTCAGCCAGTTGGTTTTCCAGTTGCTGGGTGTGCTCGCGCGACAAGGCTTCGCGCTCGGCCTCAAGCTGGTTGAGTTCAGCGTGTCTGGCGGCGATTTTCGGGTTTTGGCGAGCGTCAGGAAACAACGGCAGATCCCAGGAAAACTGCACGCTGACCATGTCGCCGAACTCTCGGCCACGATGCTGATAGTCAAGCTCCCAACTCCAATCCGATTGCTTCTCCGACTCGGCTTCACGAACCCTGGCTTGCGCTTCGCGGGTCATCGGCGCAAACGCTGCCAGCTCCGGATGGTGTTGCAGTTGATGGGAGTAGCTTGAGCTATCGACGGGCCATTCAGGCAGGCTGCCCACAGGCTTGTCGTTGGCGGCTGAGCCAATCCAGCGTTTGAGGGCGGCTCGGGCCTGGGCTCGCTGCAGAATCAGATCGTCCTGCTGCTCTGCCAACTGAGCGGCTTCCTGTTTGGGTGTCACCGCATCGGCGGGCTGGGCGCGGCCGCCAGCAATCCGGGCCCGGACGGTATCGCTCAGCAGGCGGTTTTCTTTGTAGAAGTCCTGGAACAACGCATCTTTACGTTCGATTGAATAGCTGCTGATCCAGGCCAGTGCGGTGGACTGGCGGACCTTCAGACGTTCGACCCGACGCTCGGCGGCGGCGCGATCAACAGCCGCATCGGCGACCTCGATACGCGCTTTGCGTTTGTCGCTGTTCGGCATCTCCTGCCGGACCCCGACCATTTGCATGGTCATGAAATCCTGGTCGAGGCTCCAGCGATCCGGACCGCCTATGGGGTAGTTCTGCACTCCCAGAAGCAGCTTGGGATCAGGTAGTTCACCCGCCGGGATGGCTGCGCTGCTGGCAGCCTGAATCCTGGCGTCTTGTGCGGTCAGTGACGGCGCATTGTTTTCGGCCAGCCGCAACGCTTCATCGAGTGTCAGTGCGGCAGCGAAGCTCGGCAATGCCAGTACGCTTGCCGCCAGGCCGACCACGAGGGGCCAGCCTGTGCAATAGCACTTGGAGTTCATGTCTACGATTCCTGTGATCATCAACTGCGCGCGTCAAAAGACATGCGCACAGCCAGGTCATCCCGCTAATGCGGAATGAGGTTCGATGTGGGACAGGAATCAAACGCGGGGCGGTCGCCATACCCCGGACGGGGTTTGCACGGGCAGGGAATCGCTAAAGAAGGAAATCGCTACGGGGCTGAATGCGGTTATGGGAGGCTTGATAATCGAGACTTGCAGCATGCCGCCCGTCTTGCATTCCTGGCCTGGTTTGCAAGGCTTGCCGTGCTCGGTGGGGCTTTTCATGTCGTTGCAGCAGTCCATCCCCATGCCGTCCATCATCGCCATGCCCATCGTCTTCATGGGGCACGGTTCTGTCGGTGCCTGAACACCCGCCATCCCGCTGAGGGGAAGCGCCAGGCTGATCATGAAAATGATGCAAAACCGCAGATAGCGTTTCATGGGCTGGAGTGTAGTCGCTGCAAATGGCTCTTACGATGGGATTTGAGTCGTCAGCAACCCGTCGTCAGGTTCCGACGCAGGCGATAACACCGGACATGAATTAAGCCAGCATTACGTGTTCATCGACCATCCTGAAATCCACGCGGGATCGTGTGCTTTCCATTGCCCGCCTCTCACATCACAGGGGCAAAGGCCTGTCCTGCACCACCCGTTTCATGACCAGCGTCGACGTCAGCCGCTGCACATTGGGCAAGGTCGAAAGGCTTTCATCGTAGAGCCGTTGAAAGGCCGGCAAATCCTGGGTGATGACGTGCAGCAGATAATCCGGTTCGCCGAACAACCGCTGGGCATCGACCACCTGCGGGATGTCGACGAGCGCCGTCTCGAACGCCTCGACCGCTTTGCGGTCGCCCTCGCGCAACGTGGCAAACACCATTGCGGAAAAGTTAAGGCCCAATGCGCTTGGGTCCAATTGGGCTCTGTAGCCGAGCAACACACCCGACTCCTCCAATGCCCGGACGCGTCGATGGCAAGGGGAAAGGCTCAGGCCCACGCGCTCGGCGAGTTCGGTGACCGACAGGCGACCGTCCGTTTGCAGCTCAGAAAGAATCTTGCGATCAATCCTGTCCATTTAGAATTTTCTCCTAACTCTGCGCATTCTGATGATCATCTTTGAAAGTAAATTCTAACAAGATTTCCTTATTCTTCCTCGCATCCATATTTTTCGGAGCGGGACGATGCAGAGCACGGTGTATCAGCAGCAGAAGTGGTTAGCGCCATGACCTTGAGTGTTTTCGTGGCTTTTTGGGCGGTGTCGATTCTGTTCGTCATCACGCCGGGTGCAGATTGGGCTTACGCGATTTCGGCGGGGTTGAAGGGCCGGGTCGTGATACCCGCCGTGGGCGGGCTGTTGTCCGGTCATTTGATTGCCACGATGATCGTTGCCGCGGGCGTCGGCACGTTGGTGGCCAACCACCCCGTTGCCTTGTCGGTGCTGACCGTTGCCGGGGCCGGTTATCTGCTGTGGTTGGGCATCAACATGCTCGCCCGCCCCGCTACACCGCACTCAGATGATGCTCAGGCGCCGGGCTCCTGGCAGCGTTGGGCGATCAAGGGGCTTTGTGTGAGCGGGCTGAATCCGAAAGTGTTTTTGCTGTTTTTGGCGCTGTTGCCTCAGTTCACCGACGCGGCAGCGGCCTGGCCTGTGCCGATGCAGATGATTGCGCTGGGGCTCATCCACACGGTCAGTTGTGGCGTGATTTATTTGCTCGTGGGATTCGGCTCACAGGCCGTACTGCAAGCACGCCCCGCCGCGGCCCGGTGTGTCAGTCGTTTCTCCGGAACGGCCATGATCATCATCGCGGTCGTTTTGCTCGGCGAGCAGCTGTTGGGTTAAGCCATTGACAAGGCCAGCATTGCACAGCGCTTTTGCCCCGCGCCAACACTCCCCGCCTCGTCGTACAGATCACTCACGGTGTCGTAGTCCACTCGGGCGTCGGGCACCAGAAAATTGACCAGCTTCGATTTCAAAATCTCTTCGACCATCTTGGTGTCTCCTTGATATGAGTAGCAGTCCTGTCACTCAGACACCTGCTGTGCACTGGCGCTGAGTGCACGGGGTGATAATGTAGCGCGCCGAATGGAGAATCCAGACCATGCGCCAAGTTCTTCTCGTTGTGGATGTTCAATCCACCTTCTCGCCGTCTGAATGGCTCGTGAAGGGTATTCAAAAACTCGCGGACGTTGTCCCGGCGGTGGCGACCGTCGAGCTGCATGACGAACAGCGCACGCCGTTCCATCAACAGCTCGGCTGGCACCCTGCGGCGCTCGACAGCAGCGCGGTAAAAACAGAGCAGGTTTTCGTCAAGCACGGCTATGCACCTTCGCCAGAGACCATGGACTATTTGAAGCGCCTGAAGCCGGACCGTGTCCTGGTTTGCGGTATCCAGACGGATACCTGTGTCCTGGCCGCAGGCTTTGCACTGTTTGACGCCGGCCTTTATCCAACGCTCGTCACCGACCTCACGGTGGGTTCATCCCTGGACCGCTCCGGGCAACTGGGTATCAGCCTCTGGACCCACCATTTTCGGCACACCACCACCTCAGCTGAAGTTCTTTCAGGATTGATCGCCGAGTAAAAGTGACGTGATCACGAACAGGAAATCCACCGCAGCAGGCATTCGTGGATAGGCGCACGTCTCTTGTGCGGCAGCCTGTCGGCGCATGGTCAGGATGGCTGCACCGAAGCGGATGAACGTTGAGCTGGCAAAAAAGCAAAATTGCCATGTGTTCCACTCGTTAGTTCATACGTCGCAGTTCTCACTGCCCGTTTCTATCTGTCTGGAGTTCTCTCGATGCCCTCGCCCAAATCCCTGCCCGCTACGCTGCTGGGGCTGGCGCTTGCCTGTCCGGCCATGGCCGAGGAAGCCCAAGGCCTGGAGCTGGGACAGGTGCTGATTCAGGCTGAGGAGCAGCGCGGCGAAGACCAGACGATCGAGGACGCCGAGGCCCGGCTTGCCCAGGTGCCCGGCGGCACCAATGTGGTCGATATGCGCCGCCCCCTTCAGGGTCGCGTGGCCAGCAACCAGGATGTGCTGGCCTATCAGCCGGGGGTCTATGCCCAGTCTGCGGGCAATGAAGGGGTGAAGATTTCGATCCGTGGCTCGGGGATCAACCGTGCACCGGGCGCCCATGCCTCGGGGCTGTACGCCATGCTCGACGGTCTGCCGCTGACCGGCCCGGGCGGCACGCCCTACGAGTTGCTGGAGCCGCTGTGGCTCGATCATGTGGAAGTGCTGCGCGGCGCCAACGGTTTTGACAGGGGCGCGCTGGCCTTGGGCGGAGCCATCGATTACATCAGCCACACCGGCTACGACGCACCGCTGTTGCAAGTGCGCTACGCCATGGGCAGCCACGGTTATCAGCAGCGTCAGGTCAGTTCCGGGCAGGTGCTGGGGGATTTCGACTACTACGTGTCCACGACCGATGCGCGCGCCGACGGCTATCAGGATCACACGGCCAGCGAGAGCCAGGGCGTCATTGCCAACTTCGGCTATCGCTTCAACCCGAAGCTGGAAACGCGCTTTTATCTGCGCTATCGCCAGACCGACAACGACCTCGCCGGGCGGGTGACCAAGCACTCCATCGAGCACGACCCACGGGCGGCCAACCCTGCTTACGTGACGCGGGATGATCGTCGCGAACAACCGGGAAGCACCTTCTTCGGCAACAAGACCACCTACTACATCGATGACGATTCGAGTATCCAGACCGGCCTTGTCTACCATGACTACCCGATGGATTTGCGTGAGGGCCCGAACCGCTTGAAGGTGGCGTACACGGACGTCAGCGGCACCTTCGACTATAAGCGTCGCGACACCCTCTGGGGCCTGGAAAGCCAAAGCACGCTGGGCCTGCGCGTGACGAAGCACCTGCCCAATGCCGGCGCCAGCGAATCAGTGCGCATCCCCACCGGCAACACCGCCGGCTATGCGCCGGGCACGCCCATTCGCAACTTCACCTACCAGGGTTCAGACACGGTCTTGCATATGGGCAATGACCTGGAGATCGCCGACGACCTTTGGCTGACCACCGGCCTCGCAGCCATTTACACCCGCCGCGAAAGCGCCGTGACCTTCCCGGAAGGTGGCGGCAAAACCAGCCTCAACGACTGGGACTACGCACCACGCGTGGGCCTGCGCTACCAACTCACACCGGACTTGCAGCTGTTCGGCAATCTCAGCCGCTCGGTCGAAGCGCCGCACCCGTGGTCGCTGATCTACAGCTCCAACATTCGCTTCCCGGCAGGCAGCGGTGTCGCCACAGGCGCCCAGCGCGACCCGATCAAACTGCAGAACCAGACCGCGACCACCCTGGAACTCGGCGGCCGCGGCGACAGCACGATGGGGCAATGGAGCCTGGCCTGGTACTACGCTCAGGTGCAGCACGAATTGCTTTCGGTGTTGCCGGATGCCAATGCCGTGACGCCTTACGAACTCAACGCCAGCCCGACCGTGCACCAAGGCGTGGAAGCCAGCCTGCAAAGCAACCTGTGGTCGTCCGGCGATGGCGGCCAACTGAGCTTGCGCCAGAGCTACACCTTCAGCGACTTCCACTACCGCGATGACGACCGCTTCGGCGACAACCGCCTGCCGGGCTTGCCGATGCACTACTACCAGGGCGAACTGCGCTACGACTGGCCCCAGGGTTTCTTCGCCGGGCTCAATTCGCAGTGGGTGTCGAAAACTGCGGTCGATTACGCCAACAGCTATTACGCCGACCCTTACGCACTGTTCGGCGCGACTGTGGGCTACAACGCGCCCAAGGGTGACTGGCAGACCTGGCTGGACCTGCGCAACTTGACCAACAAGCACTACGCCGCCACCGTCACGCCGGGCTACGACGACAAAGGTCTGGACGCGGCACGGTCGACGCCGGGCGAAGGTATGGCGGCGTATGTCGGGGTGTCGTGGAGTTTGCGCTGAGGCCTGGGCATGCTTTTGAGTCGGTCCTGACTATGCCGACGACACTTTTGAGCTGAGACGTTTCAGCGGCTGCCGCGATAATCGAACGCTAAACCCATGAGACATCGAGGTTCAGCATGACAAGCGCCGCGACAGAGCAGGTCAGCCCGCAAACCCTGAGAAAAGTGATTGTCGCCGCCGGTATCGGCAATTTCGTCGAGTGGTTTGACTTTGCCGTCTACGGCTTTCTGGCGACGACCATCGCCCAGCAGTTTTTCCCCAGCGGCGATGCCAGCGCTGCGCTGCTGAAAACCTTTGCGGTATTCGCCGTGGCCTTTGCGTTTCGGCCTCTGGGCGGGATTTTCTTCGGCATGCTCGGTGACCGGATTGGTCGCAAGCGTACCCTGGCGATGACCATCCTGCTGATGGCGGGCGCGACGACCCTGATCGGTTTGTTGCCGACCTACGCCGCGATCGGTGTCACGGCACCGGTGCTGCTGAGTCTGATCCGCTGCGCCCAGGGTTTTTCCGCAGGCGGCGAATATGCCGGTGCCTGCGCGTACCTGATGGAACATGCCCCCAGCGATAAAAGAGCGTGGTATGGCAGTTTCATTCCGGTGTCGACCTTTGCCGCGTTTGCATCGGCAGCCGTGGTGGCTTACGCACTCGAGGCATCACTGTCGGCCGAAGCCATGGGCAGCTGGGGCTGGCGCCTGCCGTTCCTGATTGCCGCACCACTGGGCCTGGTCGGTCTCTACCTGCGCTGGAAGATGGATGAAACCCCGGCGTTCCAGGCCGTCACCCAGCAACATGCCGTCGCGCACTCCCCGCTCAAGGAGACCCTGCGCAACCATGGCTCGGCCATCTGCTACCTGGGTGCGTTCATCTCGTTGACGGCCCTGTCGTTCTACATGTTCACCACCTACTTCGCGACTTACTTGCAGGTCGCGGGCGGCCTGAGTCGCGCAACGGCGTTGCTGGTGTCGCTGATTGCACTGATCTTCGCCGCACTGATGTGCCCGTTGGCCGGTTTGTTTTCGGACCGGGTCGGGCGGCGCATGACGGTGATGACGGCCTGCGCGCTGTTAATCGTGGCGGTGTATCCATCGTTCATGATGGCCAGTTCCGGCTCGTTCGCAGCCTCCATCGTTGGCGTCATGCTCCTGGCGATTGGCGCCGTGTTGTGTAACGTGGTGACCGCCGCCCTGCTCTCGGAAACCTTCCCGACGCGCACTCGCTACACCGCATCGGCGATCACCTACAACATGGCCTACACCCTGTTCGGTGGCACCGCGCCGCTGATGGCGACCTGGCTGATCAGTACCACCGGCAGCAATCTCTCGCCGGCGTTCTACCTGATTGCCATTGCGGTGTTGGCATTGGTTGGCGGCCTGGCGTTGCCGGAGACTTCGAAGATCTCCCTGCACGATGTTTCATCGGGCGAAAAGCAAACAGAGGTGCCGGCGGTGGCACGAGGGTGAAACTCACCCTCGTGGTCTGTTTAACCCGGCTAACCCCTGAGCGCCGCTTCAATCGCCGCGACGTCGATCTTGCCCATCTGCATCATCGCCTCAAATGCACGCTTGGCCGCGGCGGGATCGGGATCAGTGATCGCCGCCGTCAGCACCCGAGGGGTGATCTGCCAGAACAAACCCCACTTGTCCCGGCACCAGCCGCAGACGTTTTCTTCGCCGCCGTTCCCCACTATCGCGTTCCACAAGCGGTCCGTCTCGGCCTGATCGTCGGTCGCCACCTGAAACGAGAAGGCCTCGTTGTGCTTGATCGACGGCCCGCCGTTCAGCCCGAGACACGGGATACCCATCACCGTGAACTCCACCGTCAGGACGTCGCCCTTCTTGCCCGCCGGATAGTCGCCGGGGGCGCGGTGGACAGCGTTCACCGCGCTGTCCGGAAATGTTTCGGCGTAGAACGTCGCGGCGTCCAGCGCGGTGCCGTCATACCACAGGCAAATCGTGTTTTTGCTGACCATTTTTGTTCTCCAAATGAATGTGGCGGTTTTTCCTAGTCAACGTCTTCGAACGTTCCTGTACGTACTTCGCCGCTGCGTTCGTAGCGGCTGATCAATACACCCGCTGGCGTGGTGATCGAGTGCGCCAGGGTGAACGCCGACGCCAGCGCATCGTCGCCGAACAGGCGCTTGCCGCGCCCCAGGACCACGGGAAACGTCATCAGCCGCAGCTCGTCGACCAACCCGGCGGCCAGCAATTGGCGCACCAGATCACTGCTGCCCTGGGTCAACAAACGGGCGCCGTCCTGCTGCTTGAGCACGCGTATCGCGTCAGCAAGGTTGCCTTTCAGTGCATGACTGTTCTGCCAGTCGAGCGTATCGGGTCGATGCGTGGCGACGTGCTTTGCCACGCGGTTGAACAGGTCGCCGATGGGATGGCCGTTTTTACCGGGCCAATACGCCGCGAAAATGTCGTAGGTTCGGCGCCCCAGCAGTAACTCGAACGGCTGCGAGAACAGTTCGTTGATGGCCTGGCCGGAGGCTTCGTCGGCGTAAGGCACGATCCAGCCACCGAAACGGAAATCGCCGCCGGGATCCTCTTCGGGCCCGCCGGGTGCTTGAATAACGCCATCAAGACTGATGAAAGCGGCAACGGTGAGCGTGCGCATGGTCTTCTCCCGGTTGGTCTTCGTGACAGCGCTCTTGCAGGAAACACCGACGATCAGGCGCATTCCTTAACCGTAGTCGAACGAGACGCCCGGAAATCGACAGTGCGATATACGGATGACGAGCCCTGCGAAAAACAGTCTTGAACGCTACAATCACAGCCCTCTCCCGCAGATCAGGCAGACCCGTCCGGCTATGGCGCTCGACCCTCCAACGATGTTGACACTCTCTATCGCCCTCGCAGCGGCCGCCGCGCTGTATCTGGCGATCGAGTGGCGCAGCATTCGCGAACCCTCGCTGCTGTTCTGGAGCGCAGGATTTGCCACGATCACCGTGGGTTCGACCCTCGCCTTGCTGCGTATCAGCGGCCTGTTGCTGATCGGTATCTGGTTCGCCAACGGCCTGTTGGTGACGGCGCACTTTCTGTTCCTGTTGGGCGTCGCGCGTTTTACGCAGGTGCGCCTGTCTCGTGCCTGGTACCTGATTTTTGCAGCCTGGTTTGCCATGTTGTTGCTGCCGGACGAAGCGTCGTGGTCGAAGATCATGCTGGTGGCCAATTCGCTGCTGGTCGCCCTGCCGACGCTCAGGGCCAGCTTCCTCTTGCGTCCTCATGGCAAGTCTTTGAGCGTGGGCGCGGTGCAACTGCGTTATGTGCTGCTGACCCACGGGCTGTTTTATCTGGCCAAGGCGATATCGGTGGTCGTGCCAGGCACGCTGATCGATCTGGCGGCCTTTCGTGGCGAGATCATCCAGATTTCGCTGGTTGAGGGCGCGATGGCGATCATGCTGATCGCGCTCTCGATGACCGGCACCGAGCGCTACCGGCGGGAGAAACAGATTGAACGACTGGCGGCACGCGATCCGTTGACCGCCCTGTACAACCGCCGCGCCCTCGAAGTACGGGCACCGCGCCTGCTGGAGAACGTCTCGGGCACGCGACCGGGCGCGCTGCTGCTGATCGACATCGACAACTTCAAACTGGTCAACGACCTCTACGGCCACACGGCCGGCGATCGATTGCTGGTTTCGCTGAGCGAGATGATTCGCGCGGTTTTGCCCGGCGGTGCACTGGCGGCCCGGCTGGGCGGTGACGAATTTGTCATCCTGCTGAATGACGCATCGAGTGAGCGAGTCGTCGGGTTGGGCAACGCGCTGCGGGACCGGTTTCACCAGGCCGCCGCACAGGCATTCACCACGCCTGAACCGGTCACATTGAGCATCGGCGCCAACCTGTTCGACCAGCCGCCGTCGAGCCTGGCCGCCCTGATCGAGCAAGGCGACGCCGCGCTTTACGAATCCAAGCGCGGCGGACGCAACAGCCTGCGCCTGGTGGATCGGACCCTGGCCAGCGACGAGCTGTCACCTACCCGCTGACTCGCCAGTTGTGTTGATACGCATGCATGAGTGATAGGTTCACAAATACTGCGTATCTTGTCCGATACAAAGCGATCCAATGCGGCCATTTACGAGCCGCTCTCGTCAAGGAAGAACAATGATCACTGCTTCAACTTCGACTTCAACGAATGCGGCGATGTCGGCCTACACCTCTGCCGCCGAGGCGAAGGCTGCGGCGGCTGCGCAACAGCAACGCGTGGCTCAGGATGATCCGGCCAAGACACCGAACGACGATTCGGTGAGCCTGTCCAGCACCTCCACCGCCTACAGCAATTCGATCGCCGGCAACGCGCCGTTCTTTCCGGTGCGTTCGGGAATGAACGCTGACGCACTCGTCCTCGGTGCCTCCAAGCCTGGCGCGGTCTCCAGTTCCAAGGACAAGACGTTTGCCGAAGTGGCCACCGATGCCCGCAAGCGCATGGATGAAAAATACGCGCTGATGAAAGCCAGCGGCAAACCGTATACCGGCAGCGATGAAGACCGGAATGCGTTGATGGGCGATCTGGATCGACGTTCGCTGAACGCCGTCGCCACCAATCAGGGCGGGACCTTCACCGCAGAGGAACAAGCCTCGGCACAAGCCTTGATGCGCCAACAGGCGCGCCTCGCCACCGGTTACTACAGTGGCCCGGCAGACCAGCAAAAAAACTGGAAAGACCCGTTTATCAACGACCCTTACGGTCGGGCCCGCGCCGCCCTGGATTTCATGGACAACATGAGCCCCGAAGAGAAAGCCAAGCCTGAGTGGCTGTCCCAGCATTTGTCGCTGGAAGCGGCGCTGAATCAGAGTTCGAGCCTGGACCCCGCCGAGAAGAAGACCGGGCATTTCCACAACCTGGCTGAAATCCTCGCGGGTATCGTGACGGACGGATCCGACAACGAACAATCCGGCTCGGCCAAAAACACAGATCCGAGCGTCGGGATTATGAAAAAGCTGCAATCACTGGTTTCGTGACACCGCCGATCCTGTAGGAGCCGGCTTGCTGGCGATTGGGCCTTGAATATTGCGTTGATTTCGTGGGCCTCATCGCTGGCAAGCCAGCTCCCACAGGTTCCGGGGTGTCTGGTCGGAGGCATTCGCAACGCTGATGCCGCTGGTAGAACACAACCCCTGTAGGAGCCAGCCTGCTGGCGATTGGGCCTTGAATATTGCGTTGATTTCGTGGGCCTCATCGCTGGCAAGCCAGCTCCTACAGGTTCCGGGGTGCCTGGTCGGTGGCATTCACAACGTTGAGGCCGCTGGTAGAACACAACCCCTGTAGGAGCCGGCTTGCTGGCGAAGCAATCCGGACTTTTGCGCAGCCCTTGAGGCCGCCATCGCCAGCAAGCCGGCTCCTACAGGTTTGGGGGCTACCCTTCAAAACGTCCCGTGCCTTTGCGGTCGTGCTTGTATCGGCGGGTCAATGGAAACGGCGGCAACCACTGCTCGCGGCGAATGATCCAGCTTTCATAGGTGGGCGTCAGTTGGTCCGGGGCATCCAGCGATCCCAGGTTCACTTCGACTTCGTCGTCGGTGCGGGCGAAAACCGAGGAGCCACAGCGCGGACAAAAAAAACGCCCGGCATAGTCGCGGGTTTCGCCGGTGATCGTCACCGCACGCTCGGGGAATATCGCGGAGGCGTGAAACAGCGCGCCATGATGCTTGCGGCAATCGAGACAGTGACAGAGGCCGACCCGGTATGGCCGCCCGGATGCCTCGATTCTCACGTTGCCACACAGGCAACCGCCGGTAAAAGAGTCCATGGTGCGCCTCCTCTGAATTCGTGTGACCGGAAGGCTTATTACGATAGCAGCCACCACTGGTCGCAACGAACTTGCTCTACAGATGCTTTTTACCTAATTTTGATTCTATAGATTCAATTTGAGGTCATGAACATGGCCGTTGCCCTCCAGCAACAAGCCTTCACCAAAAGCCAGTGCGTAACCGGCCTGCGCGCCGCTGTCGGCATTCTCGACAAATGGCGCGCCTCCAGCGATCAGGCCTGCCGTATCCTGCGCATCTCCCGCAGCACCTACACCCGCGCCCGCCAACACGATCCCGACTGGGCCGTGGCGCTGGACGCGGACCAGATGCAGCGCATCAGTTTCGTGCTCAACATCCACGCAGCGCTGCGCCTGGTGTTCGACAACCCGGAAAACGTCTACGGCTTCCCGTCGATGGCCAACGACAACGAATTCTTCAACGGCCGCTCCCCGCTCGAGATCATGGCTCAGGGCGATATGATTTCCTTGTATGAGACCTTCCGGCGCATCGACGTGCTGCGGGGCGCGCAATGGTGAGGCTGAGCGAACTGGCAGCACTTGCCGGCGAGCCATTGCAAGCCTATCGACTGGTCAATTCCAAGTTCCCCCCGGTGGCCTTGTTTGATGACGTGGCGGACGCGGACGAGTTTGAAGTGCTGTATCAGATCCAGGAGCTCACCAACCCGAGGCTGAAAAATGAAGTGGGTCGCCTTGAGCTGATTCGCCGCAGTGAAATCCCGTTCGGCATTCCGGGCTGCTCCTATGCGACGGCCCCCTTTACCCACGTCAACCCGGCAGGCTCGCGGTTCAGCGATGGCAGTTTTGGGGTGTTGTATCTGGCGGACACCCTGGAAACGGCACTGGCTGAAGTGAAGCATCATCAGAGCCTGTACTGGTCGAACGTCCCGAGCCTCAACTACGAGCGGTTCGTCTTCCGCGGGTTGTCCTGCTCTTTTGTGGAAGCCGGGATGAAAGATGCGACCTCCCTTTCGATGACGGACCCTGTTTACGATCCGGACGATTACACGCACTCCCGTCGTTTAGGGAAGTCAGTCAAAGAGGCGGGTTGTCCCGGGCTTCGTTACCACTCGGTGCGAATGCACGGCAGTAATTGCTGGGCGCTGATGACGCCGAAACCGGTTTTATCGGTAATTCAGGCGGCGCATTACGAGATGGTCTGGAATGGGCAGGTGACGAGTGTCAGTCAGATTAGTGAGGCTTGATTGCGTTATGCCGAAATGAAAACGGGCGCCTTGATAGGCGCCCGTTTTTGTTTGTGTGGGGGGGGTTACCAACTGCCGTAGGGGATGCCGAATTGTTCGATGTAGCGCTTCGCCTTTTCACTGACTGGATAGGCATACTTTCCTTCACTCTTTCCCTGACTCGGTCCTAACGGTTCTATCTCAGCCTGGGCCCGTGCGACCTTGATCGTTTTCAGGCATTTATCCTCTACCCACACTTGCACAATGCCGCCGGGAGCCAATCCGACATACATCGCCGCCCGGTAATTGGCAGCCTCCTGCGGTCTTGTCGCGCAACGCTCATTCACAGAGGCGTGCATGATTTGACGCGCCTCCTCGGGAATATCCACCCACGCATGATAGGTTTGTGGCTCGACGATGGACTGCCAACGTACATATATGCGCTTAGGCAAGTCAGCGCCGACCACTCCCCGAATACTGCCACCGATATGCTCACCCCATCCACGCGCCGCTTCGGTTCCATTCTCAGGTTCTCCCCCGGATGCACGACCTCCGCCCGTGCGGTTGAACAGCTTGCCATTGATGTCTTCAACAGCGCTGTCCTCTACCCAAACCTTCATGTAGAACGGCTCGTTGAAACTGAGACTCCACCAAGGATTTTTCGGATCGTCCTTGCCCGATAACGGCTCGGATGCCTGACAACCTGCCGCCAGCAATGCGCACAACAAAATGACGATTGCTCGCATCAAAATAATCTCCAGCCTGGGTCAGCAATATGTGGGTGGCGAACACGGACTCCGTCATCCGTTGGAGCATTGGTGTAGCGGATTTTCATCCCACGTTCACGGCTGCCGCCAATCGGGTTGTTCCAGTTAGCAGACATGTGGATGTACTTAAGCCTAAGCAACCTTTCTTCTTCAGGTGATGGTTTGTACTGACCTGCGAGGACGTTGTCACAGAACGATTGAAGCTCTGCCGGGACAGCGTACTCAGGAGTTTGCGGAACATCATCAAACTGGACGCCTTTCTCCTTCGCCAACTTGTGCATCAAGCGCAGAGATACCACCGACAACTTTCCACTCACCGATCTTTTTAGTTGCAAACCCGCATAGGCTCGGACTTTTTTGCCCCCCAAACGATCCTGCTCCGCCACCGGTAACTCAGATGGCGCGGGAGTAACAACCTCCAGCATTGCATCTGGCCAGCCGCTGGCAATCCACTTGGCTTTCTCTTGAAGGGCGTCTCGATAAATGGAGGTGGTACGGATGTCTTCACCTTTACTGATTGTGAGGGCCTGCATTGGGCTCACCAATACACACTCTTCCACTTCCTCGCGATAACCACCACCAATGTCGGAATGCACACCGGGCAGGGGAATTTCCGGATGCGCAGGAACGACACTACTCAACGCAAAATTCGCACGATGTTCATCACGAGCCGTCAGTTGCACGACATCGGTGAAGTATTTTCGGTCCAGGTACAGGTTAATGCCAGGAGCCACCGGGCTTTTGATATCGCCCATATTTGTAAAGCCCGCGACAGAGGGAACAGTATCAAACAGGCCGACAAAACCCATGATGATTTCGCTGTTGTATTGGCTGCCAAAGCTGGAGCTGAAACCCTTGGGGTTACTTCGAAGCACTTCTCCCAATGGCCCTTGTTTGCAACGGACGATTTCGTTTGCAAAATGCCGTGCCGCAGCGGCGCCTCTACTGAAACCAAACGTGTCAAAGGTGAGCGAGGTGATCTCGCTGTCAGGATTACTCTCGATTACTCGCTTGACCAATGTTTTCAGGTCCGCGAACGCTTGCTGCACCTTACTCGCTACACCCGTTGCTCCTCGCCCAGTGGCTGCATTCAGGAGGCTGTCTTCGGTTCCGGCACTTGTGCCTATCCCATCAACGTAAAGGCTTCGCAGCGCTAGTTTGACCGAGCCTGCGCCCTGTACGTCTTTCGATTCCGGATAGAGGTCAAACAACTTCGAAACATTACTCACATCATTCCCATAACTCCCCTCCGGATCCGCCATATACGGCTTGCAGCTCGCATCTACATCCGCAGGCGAAATCGGATGATGGGCGCCACACAGCAATCCTGAAGCCGAGTTGCTCGCATTGTTCAGCGTCCCGTCGAAGAACACGCCAATGCGCAATGCGACGCGGACTTTCTCCTTCGCTGCCGCCGGTGCCTTGCCGTATTTCTCGTACTCGGCCCAGCGTCTGGCGTGGATGTCGACGGGTTTGGCTTCGTCGTATCGGAAGTTTTTCGGGGGGTTGGGTACGTATCCACTCATTCCTTGATCACCTGGCTCCTTGGTGCAACGGGCGCTGAGGGTGCCACTGTGGATCCAATCAAGCAACGCGTAGCCAGATGCCATCACTGGGACAACATGGACCTTCTTCCATGTATTGGTTTCGTCAATGGTCACCATTAATTCAATGAAGTTCTCTTAAAAATTGTGCGGCGTAACATCGCCTCCATACCAAACAACTACACCCCGGAGCACACCACCATGAAACGCCAACTCTTCCTCAGCATCGCTTTCTCGGTTTTTGCAGTTAACGCTTTTGCCGCTTCGTCCGCTCACCCGGTTGTCGCTGAAGGCGGCTCGGATCGTTTGATTGAAAGCCGTGTGGCTGAGGGTGGTTCGGATCGTTTGATCGAAAATCGTGTGGCCGAAGGTGGTTCCGACCGTCTGATCGAAAACCGCGTTGCCGAAGGTGGCTCTGACCGTCTGATCGAAAACCGCGTTGCCGAAGGTGGTTCCGACCGTCTGATCGAAAACCGCGTTGCCGAAGGTGGCTCCGATCGCCTGATCGAAAACCGCGTTGCCGAAGGTGGTTCCGACCGTCTGATCGAAAACCGCGTTGCCGAAGGTGGCTCCGACCGCCTGATCGAAAACCGCGTTGCCGAAGGTGGTTCCGACCGTCTGATCGAAAGCCGCGCTGTATGAATGAATGGCTCTATCGCGGTACTCAACGAGAAGCCCGGCCTAATCAGCCGGGCTTTTTCTTGCGTCAAACAAATGAGGGGCCTTCATTGAGTTGACACCGCAGCACGCCGCTTCGCGTATCGCCCCAACCCGATTTTGATGCCGACCAGCATGGGCGCGGCGACTGCGAAAAGCAGCGTCACTGCAACAAATGCGCTGTCGAACGCAATCACGGTGGACTGACCCGTAACGGTACGACCCAGAAGGCTCATCGCCGCCCTACCCGCAGCCACTGCGTCCATTCCTTTGGCCGACAACATCGCTGTCGTGGTGGTCAGCCGTTCGATGACCGCGCCCCCGCCCGGAGTGACGCTGGCGCCAAGGACCACCGAGTTGGCGACAACGTTATGCTCGATCAGCGTCTGAAGCCCTGCGACGCCCATCAGGCCACCCAACTGGCGCCCCGTATTAAAAAGCCCTATGCCGCTGGCGAGGTTGCGCCTGTTGAGGTCACTGAACGCGATCAGGGTGATCGACAGAAACAGAAAACCAAGACCCAACCCGCGCAACAGGATGGCCGCCATCATGTCGTCGGCGCCGCTTTCATGGGTGGAACCGGACAGCATCCACATCGCAACCATGATCATCAGGATGCCGAAGGGCACGGTAGCGAACGGCGGAACGCGGCGGGCCTGCATGAGCCAGGCCGAAATGAGCAACGCCCCGATAAAAAAGGCACCACTGGGCAACAGCAGCTGGCCGGCATCGGTGGGTGTGAACGCGAGGACTGACAGTGCAAACGCCGGAATCAGGAACGCACTGCCGAACAAGGCCGCACCGGCGACAAAACTGACGATAAAGGCGAAGGTAAAATCGTTCGATTTGAACAGGGTGAAATCGAGCACACCCTGGCCTTGGGTCAACAGTTGCTGGCCAAGAAAAGCCAGCAGCGCGGCTGCACCCATCACGGTCAGCCACAGGATGCGCGGTTCCTCGAACCAGTCCCATCGGCTGCCCTGGCTGAGCACATAGGTAAAACACAACAAGGTGACGCAGACCAGGCAGAAGCCGACCCCGTCAAACGGACGATGCCGTGTCTTGGTCGGCATCGGGGCGTCGGCGGTCAGCAAAAGTCCACTGGCCGCCAGGGCGAGCGGAACAACGCTGAAAAAAATCCAGGCCCAGGACTGGCTATCGATCAACCACCCTTGAAGGGCCGGCGCGAGGGTGGCGGGCGCGACAACCGCGCCCATGGCGAACAGCGCCTGAAGGATGGGTTGATGTGATCGCGGCCAGGCGCGAAAGATGATCACTTGCCCGCCGACGAGCAGCGCGCCGCCGGCGAAGCCCTGGATAATTCGAAGCGCTACCAGCAGATCCAGCCGAGCCGTCATGGCGGCAACGGCGCACGCCAGACCCATGACCAAAGTGGCGCTGATGAGGACCTGACGCGGAGCGAAACGGTTCACCAACCAAGGAGCGGTCACGAACCCGATCAGCTTGAACGCGGTGTAGCCAATGTCCAGCCAGGCGAACTCATCGGGGGTTGCATAGGTATCGCCGATGATGTCGCTGCGTCCAAGCGACAGGACGGTGCCGGCGAGCGCTTCCGTCAGCGCGGCAAGCAGAATGCCCGCCATGAGCAGGAGGCCGTTCGTCACGCTGGCATTGCCCGGCGTGGCGGTGGCCACCGTGCTCACGAGCCACTTCCTTGCGCAACCTCGACCCGCGCTGACAGGCCCGGCACGATGCGGCCCGGCAACGGGTTGTGGGCCAACAGGATTTTCACCGGCACTCGCTGGACGACACGAACAAAGTTGCCGGTCGCATTATCCGTGGGCAGCAGGCTGAATGCCGAACCACTGCCCGGTGCAAAGCTGTCGACCACGCCTTCAAGTGCCTCGTTCGGATAGCCGTCAACTGTGATGCGCACGCGTTGACCGGGGCGAATATGCTCGAGTTGGGTTTCCTTGAAGTTCGCCACGACCCACACATCATGAACCGGCACGATATCGAGCAACGACACGCCCGTCGTCACATACCGACCCACGCGAACCTGGCGGTTACCGATAACGCCATCGACAGGCGCGCGGACCACGGTGCTGTCGAAATCGATCTGGGCGAGATCCCGCGCCGCCTGCGCCTGATTCACCGCCGCAACGGCTGCTTCGCGCTCGGTGACCAGCACGGCGATGTGTTGCTGTTGCGCCTCGACCGATGCCGAGGCGGCCGATACCGTCGCCTCGGCTCTGGATTGTGCGGCGGCGGTTTCATCGACAAGGGCGTGGCTGACCGCGTTGCTGACGATCAGTTTGCGATTGCGATCATGGGTCTTGGTCGCCAGATTCATCTCGGCGGAAGCTGAACGCCGCTGGGCTTCGGCCTGGCGGATCAGGGCACGCTGAAGCTGGGTCTGGGCATCGACATGACTCAGGCGAGCCTGGGCCGCACTGACATTCGCCACGGCTTGCGCCAGCCGAGCGCGGTAGTCTCGATCATCAATGCGAAACAGGACATCACCCGCCCGGACGGTCTGGTTATCCTCGACCTCTACCGACGTGATGTACCCGGCCACTTTGGCGGCGAGCGAGGTCACGTCGCCGCGCACATAAGCGTTATCGGTGGAGGTCGCGCCGCTGAAAACAGCCACGGCCCCTCCGGCAGCCAGGACCAGAACGGCGGCGACGCACAGCAATCGGCCAATGATTTTTTTCTTGCTGCGGCGCGTCACGGCGACAGGGATTTCGGCGCTTGCGCCGGCGGCAATGGCGGCCTTGTCCTGGAGCGAGTTCATTTCTCTCATTACCTGTTCAATGCCGGGAAACGCAGCAGCCAAAGGGCGGCAGTGGCCTGCCGCCCGGCTATCGCGCGTCGATCAGCGCGTGTGTGAGGTCACTTGCCGATGGGCGTGACGAGCACCTTTTCATCGGAGTCGAGGACGAACACCGCCAGCAAACGCGCAGGTTGGGTATCGCTGGCGTTGGCGCTGACTTCGTGCACGGAGCCAGGCTCCTCTACGAAGTTTTCGCCGACGTTGTAGATCTTTTCCGGCTTGTCTTTGATTTTGATGCGAAACGAGCCTTCCAGGACCGTTGCATAAATGAAGGCCGTTTTCGGATGGGTGTGGGCCGGCGACGCGGCACCAGGCCCATATTCGACAACCACGCCTTTCATGCTCTTGCCGGGGATATTGGGAATGGGCCGGTCGAACACGACCGTCACCTTGCCCGCGGGCTTGTCGTCGGCCGACGCGGTGATCGAGAGCGCTGCGAAAGCAGCGGCCAGAAGATATCGGGTGAACATGGCAAATCTCCTTATGCGTCTGTTTGATGAGGGCGCAACCCGGTGTCAGGACCGGGCGAGCCAGTCCTCGAAACGAATCGCGCCCAGGCGCGGGTGCGTGCCGGGGGTCAGCGATTGATCGTCGAGCACCGCGCCGAAGTAGCGTGCGTGCACGTCCGGAACGACTTTGCGGGAGTCCCCGGTTGCCCGCAAAAAGCGCCTGACCAGTTCGTCCAGCGGCATGGCCTCGGGCCCCGCGACTTCGAGCGTGCCGTTGACCGGTGTTTGCAGCGTGACCTCCGTCAGCGCCGCCACTACGTCGTCGGACGCCATTGGCTGGATCAGCGCAGGCGAAAGGCAAATCTCCTCACCGACGGCGGCCGATTGCGCGATACCGCCGACAAATTCGAAGAACTGCGTAGCCCGCAGAATGGTGTAAGGAATGCCGGACGCCTTGATCAAGTTTTCCTGGGCGACCTTGGCCCGGAAATAGCCATTCTCGGGAAGCCGTTCGCTACCGACGATTGACAGGGCCACGTGATGACGAACGCCGGCGGCCGCTTCAGCCGCCAGCAGGTTGCGGCTCGAGGTTTCAAAGAAGTCGAGGACGGCCTGGTCTTCCCACGACGGTGCGTTCGCCACATCGACGACGATATCAGCGCCATCCATCGCTTCGGCCAGGCCTTCGCGGGTGATGCTGTTTATGCCGGTACTGGGGGCGGCTGCGAGCACGTCATGGCCGCGCTCGCGGAGGTTGTTCACAAGTTTCGATCCGATGAGGCCAGTGCCTCCAATGACGACGATCTTCATGGGTTCTCTCCGCTTCACGACGGCAACCATTGCTGTCGGTATGAGCAAAGAGTGCCCCCGTGCGTAAGCGAAGTCCTTGCGCAGGCCTTGGATTTACCTTCGCTCACGCTTGGTTTTTCGTCCAAAAAAACCGCCGTTTGAATGTCATCCTGACTCGGCGGTGCAGCCGGTTACGCGCTGCCGTATTATCGACTGCTCGTACCCATTACCCGCTCGACCAGGGGATATTTACCTTGCCATTCGTGTTTGAAGACTACGTACTCGATCAAGAGCGCCGGGAACTCACCTTGCGCGGGCAAGTCGTGCCCATCGGGCCACAGGTTTTCGATTTATTGCTGCAGCTCGTCAGCCAGCGCGATCGCGTCGTCAGCAAGGATGACTTGCTCAGGGCAGTGTGGAGCGGCCGGGTGGTTTCGGAATCGACGATCACCAGCCACATCAATGCGGTGCGCAAGGCCATCGGCGATACCGGTGAGGAACAGCGTCTGGTTCGCACGGTGCCGCGCAAGGGTTACCGCTTCATTGGCCTGGTCGAGGCAGGCGAGACCGCCGAGGCCCGGCAACCTGACGGACACGATATCGACGCAGGCATGCCCGCCGACCGGAATGAACCCCTCGTGCTGCCGGACAAACCCTCGATCACTGTCCTGCCCTTCCAGAACCTCAGCGGCGACCCGGAGCAGGATTACTTCGCCGACGGCGTGGTTGAGGACATCATCGCTGCCCTGTCGCGGATCCGTTGGCTGTTCGTGATCGCGCGCAATTCGAGCTTCACGTACAAAGGCCGCTCCGTGGACGTCAAGGGTGTCAGCCAGGAGCTCGGCGTGCGTTATGTGCTGGAAGGCAGCGTGCGCAGGTCCGGCGACAGGGTGCGCATCACCGGGCAACTGATTGATGCAACGACCGGAACCCATCTCTGGGCGGAGCGCTTCGAAGGCACGCTCGACGACATCTTTGAGTTACAGGATCAAATCACTGAAAGCGTCGTCGGTGCCATCGCGCCACAGCTCGAACGGGCGGAAATCGAACGGGCCAAGCGCAAGCCGACGGAAAGCCTTTGTGCCTACGACTATTACCTGCGGGGAATGGCGAAACTGCACAACGGCACACGGGAAGCCATCGAGGAGGCGCTGGTGATGTTCTACAAGGCCATCGAACTCGACCCGGAGTTTGCGTCGGCCTATGGCATGGCGGCGTGGTGTCATTTCTGGCGCAAGTTGAATGGCTGGATGACCGATCGACCTCAAGAGATCGCCGAAGGTGCGCGGCTGGCGCGACTGGCCATGGCGCTCGGTCGGGACGATGCGGTGGCGTTGACGCGAAGCGGGCATGCGCTGGCCCATCTCACTGGTGATGTCGATGGCGGCATTGCCCTGCTCGACAGGGCGCGCCTGCTCAATCCGAACCTCGCTCCTGCCTGGTTTTTGGGCGGTATTTTGCGTGCACTGCGCGGTGAAACAGACGCCGCCATCGAGTTTTTGACCCATGCCGTGCGCTTGAGCCCGCTGGACCCGGAGATGTTCAGGATGCAGGTGGGCATGGCGCTCGCGCACTTCGTTGCCGGGCGCTATGACTGTGCGACGGACTGGGCGGATAAGGCATTACGCAACCTGCCCACCCTGCTGCCTCCGGTCGCGCTGCTGGCGGCCAGTCATGCGCTGAGGGGACAAATGGATAATGCGAAACAGGCGATGCAGCGCTTGCGCGAGCTGGATCCTGCATTGCGTGTTTCCAATTTGAAAGAATGGCTGCCTATTCAGCGGCCAGAGGATCTTGCTCGTTTTGCGCAGGGGTTGCGGATGGCTGGGTTGCCTGAGTGAGTGTGGTGCGGGTTACTTCGCTTGGGGGTATATCCGTTTCTGCGGTAACGGCCACTTATGGTTTCGCCCTTACGGCGAGTCACTTGGAAGAGCCCCAAGTAACCAAGGGCTCTTGCCCCTTTCGTTCGGTGGTTCGCTAAGGCTCGCCATGCCCTCGCTCCGGTCCTGCTCCGTGGGC
>NZ_CATKQM010000033.1:0-47407 GCF_949768225.1 Pseudomonas sp. IT-P44
ACCCCGGATTACCCTATGGGAGCAAGCCCGCTCCCACAGGTTTTTGACCTGTCCACAGGCATACATTTTTTAACGTCTGTACCAACAAAACTACTAATTTATCTATCCCACCCCACCGCACATCATCAACTCCAACAAGAAAAGCGTCGCCCCACGCGGCGCTCACCGAAGTACGTCCACGTACTCAAAATTGCCTTGGAGTCCGTCATGGTTACCGCAGCAACAACCCCCGCCCCGCTCATCGAAAAACACACCATCGGCTACGTGCCACCCGAAGATCGCCACGGCAAAACCCGTGACCTGTTCACCCTCTGGTTTGGCGGCAACATCGCCCCGCTGCCCATCGTCACCGGCGCCCTCGGCGTGCAGATGTTTCACCTCAACCTGGTGTGGGGCATTGTCGCCATCCTCGTCGGCCACCTGGTCGGCGGCGTGCTGATGGCACTGCACTCGGCGCAAGGCCCGCAGATGGGCATCCCGCAAATGATCCAGAGCCGCGCCCAATTCGGTTCCCTCGGCGCGCTGCTGGTGGTGCTGATCGCCGGCATCATGTACATCGGCTTTTTCGCCTCCAACATCGTCCTCGCCGGCAAGTCCCTGCATGGCGTGGTCGACAGCGTGCCGGTGCCAGTCGGCATCGTCATCGGCGCCCTCGGTTCCGGCATCATCGGCATCATTGGCTATCGCTTCATCCACGTGCTCAACCGCATCGGCACCTGGGTGCTCGGCGCGGGTATCGTGCTCGGCTTCGGCTACATCTTCACTCACGTGCAGACCGCCGATTTCCTCACACGCGGCAGCTTCAATATTTCCGGCTGGCTCGCCACCGTGTCCCTTGCCGCACTCTGGCAGATCGCTTTCGCGCCTTACGTCTCCGACTACTCGCGCTACCTGCCGGCCAACGTGCCCGTCGCCGCAACCTTCTGGACGACTTATCTGGGCACCGTGCTCGGCTCCAGCCTCTCGTTCATCTTCGGCGCCGTAGCCGTCCTCGCCACGCCCGTCGGCATGGACACCATGGACGCCGTCAAACTCGCCACCGGCTCCATCGGCCCGTTGATGCTCGTGCTGTTCCTGCTCAGCGTCATCAGCCACAACGCCCTCAATCTCTACGGTGCGGTGCTGTCGCTGATAACCCTGGTACAAACCTTCGCCTACCGCTGGATCCCCACCGCCAAAAGCCGCGCCATCCTGTCGATCATCCTCCTCGCCGCCTGCTGCTTTGCCGCCGTCGGCGCCTCCGCCAACTTCATCGGCCACTTCGTCGACATGGTGCTGGTGTTGCTCGTGGTGTTGGCGCCATGGACCGCGATCAACCTGATCGACTTCTACGCCATCCACAAAGGCCAGTACGACATCAATTCGATCTTCAAGGTCGATGGCGGCATCTACGGCCGGTACAACCCGCAGGCACTGTTGGCGTATGCGATCGGGATCGTGGTGCAGATTCCGTTCATGAACACGCCGCTGTACGTCGGGCCGATTTCGCAGCACATCAATGGGGCTGACCTGTCCTGGCTGGTGGGCCTGATCATCACCTCGCCGCTCTACTACTGGCTGGCCAATCGCGACACCGCGTACAAGCGCCGACTCTCCATCGGGAAACTGGCCAATAGCCTCTAACTCCCCCGCATTTCAACCTTAATAAAAAACCGCATCAATGCGGTTTTTTATTGCTTGATCATATTATGCAGCTCCAAGATATTTACTATCACGCATAATACAAACGCCAATAAAACCGTTATTGAAAATTTGACATGTCTCAGCAACTTTACACTCTAAGAAAAAATTGATCTGGCTGATTGCAAAATTGTAACGCTGGCGTTGCACCGCGCCAGTGCCGCTTCAAAAAAACGATATAGGCGCCTGCCTGATTTTGGTGCAAAAATACATATTCTACTCATATTTCCAAACGAAATAAGTTAGTTATCTTGCTGTTTTTATTAGTATTTTTTATTCGCAATTCACACATTGTCTTTTGGCACCTTCCTTGTAACCCCCACTCTTTATATTGCTGGCGCGAACTGTTCGAAATTCCTGTTAAAAAAAATGACAGTGCCAGGAAGATGTTTGTCTACACTCTTGGTTCTGCGTTTGCGGACCCGAAAAACACGTTGAACCAAACTGCCGCTTAGTTAGCCAAATAGAGCAACTGTCGGCCTGTGTGGCATGCCGATGGCCATCCGAAATCCGGGTATATGGGGAACTTACCAATGCGTATCAGCATATTTGGTCTGGGGTATGTGGGCGCTGTATGCGCGGGCTGTCTCTCTGCTCGCGGTCATGACGTAATCGGCGTGGATGTCTCGCAAGTCAAGATTGACCTGATCAACCAGGGCAAATCGCCTATCGTCGAGCCCGGCCTGGAACCGCTGCTCGAACAGGGGGTGAATTCGGGGCGGCTACGCGGCAGCAGTGATGTAAAGGCGGCCGTGATGGACACGCAGATGTCATTCCTCTGCGTCGGTACACCCTGCAAGAAGAATGGCGATCTGGATCTGGTCTACATAGAGTCGGTCTGCCGCGAGATCGGCGAAGCCCTGCACACCAAGGACAGTTGGCATACGGTGGTGGTGCGCAGCACGGTACTGCCGGGCACCGTCAAGAATGTGGTGATCCCGATACTGGAAGACTGTTCCGGCAAGAAGGCCGGGGTCGACTTCGGTGTGGCGATCAACCCGGAATTCCTGCGCGAAAGTACGGCGATCAAGGACTACAACTGTCCGCCCATGACAGTGATCGGTGAACTCGACCAACGCAGCGGCGACCTGCTCGCCTCGCTCTTTCAAGAGCTGGACGCGCCGCTCCTGCGCCGCAGTATCGAAGTGGCCGAGATGATCAAGTACACCTGCAATGTCTGGCACGCGACCAAAGTCACCTTCGCCAATGAGATCGGCAATATCGCGAAGGCTGCCGGCGTGGACGGTCGCGATGTGATGGACGTGGTCTGCCAGGACACCAAGCTCAATCTGTCGCGTTACTACATGCGCCCCGGATTCGCATTCGGCGGTTCCTGCCTGCCCAAGGATGTGCGTGCGCTGAACTACCGCGCCGGGCAACTGGATGTCGAGCACCCGCTGCTGGCGTCGATCATGCGCAGCAATGCGGCGCAGGTTCAGCGAGCCTTCGACATCATCACCAGTTACGGCAAGCGGCGTATCGCCCTGCTCGGCCTGAGCTTCAAGGCCGGCACCGATGACCTGCGCGAAAGCCCGCTGGTGGAGTTGGCCGAGATGTTGATCGGCAAGGGCTACGACCTGCATATCTTCGACCGCAACGTTGAATACGCGCGCATCTACGGCGCCAACAAGGACTACATCGAATCGAAGATTCCGCACCTGGCTTCGCTGCTACGCGCTGACCTTGTGAAGGTGATCGACGAGGCAGAGGTGATTGTGCTTGGCAACGGTGACGAGTCCTTCAGAGCCCTCGCGCTTGAGGTGCCCGAGGGCAAGCAGGTGGTTGACCTGGTGGGTTTCATGCCACACACCAGTGACGATCAGCTCGAAGGCATCTGCTGGTAAGAGAGTCACCGAACTGCAACACGGGCAATACGGGTTTATCGAACAGGAGTCACAAGTATGGCTGGTGCCAGGGATTACTTGCGCGAAGCGGCGGGCTGGCTGTTTTACGTCACCGCGTTGCTGGGGCTTGCACTGCTGCTGCCGCGCTCAGTGTTCGATCCCCAATCCAGGGACTTCCTCCTGTTGCTGGGGGCGGTCGGCATCTGGCGCTACTCGATGGGGGCTGTCCATTACATACGAGGGTTACTGTTCCTTTATGTGGTGTTCCCCTACTACAGACGCAAAGTCACCCGGCTCGGCAGCATTGCCGATCCGTCGCACGTGTTTTTGCTGGTCACCAGCTTTCGGATCGAGGCGTTGACCACGGCGCAGGTGTACCGCTCGGTGATTGAAGAGGCCATCGGTTGTGGTTACCCGACCACGGTGGTCTGTTCCATCGTCGAGCTCGCCGATGAATTGCTGATCAAGGCACTCTGGGACAGCTATACCCCGCCAGAGCAGGTCAAGCTGAGCTTCGTGCGGATTCCCGGCACCGGCAAGCGCGATGGCCTGGCCCATGGTTTCCGGGCGATCTCCCGGCACGTGCCGGACGTCGATGCAGTGGTGGCCGTGGTCGATGGCGACACCGTGCTTTCCGCCGGGCTGGTACGCCAGACCGTGCCCTGGTTCAAGCTTTTTCCGAACGTTGGCGGGTTGACCACCAATGAGTTCTGCGAAGTGCGCGGCAGCTACCTGATGAGCGAATGGCACAAGCTGCGGTTCGCCCAGCGGCACATCAATATGTGCTCGATGGCACTGGGCAAGCGGGTGCTGACAATGACCGGGCGGATGTCGGTGTTCCGCGCCCAAGTGGTGACCGATCCCGGCTTCATTCAAGACGTTGAGCGCGATTATCTGCAGCACTGGCGCCTGGGGCGTTTCCGCTTTTTGACCGGCGATGACAAATCCAGTTGGTACAGCCTGATGCGGCTGGGTTACGACACCTTTTATGTGCCCGACGCGGCGATCAACACCGTCGAGCATCCCCCGGAAAAGAACTTCATCAAGGCCAGCCGCAAGCTGATGTTCCGCTGGTATGGCAATAACCTGCGGCAGAACTCACGGGCCCTGCACCTGGGCGTGCGGCGGCTGGGCTGGTTCACCTCGCTGGTGTTGCTCGACCAACGCGTATCGATGTGGGCCAGCCTGCTCGGGCCGTCGGTGGCGATCATTGCCAGCCTCAAATACAGCATCGCCTACTTGCTGATTTATGTGCTCTGGATCGGCGTGACGCGCCTGATCCTGAGCCTTCTGTTGCTGGCGTCGGGGCACCCGGTCGGGCCGGCTTATCCCCTGATTCTCTATTACAACCAGCTGGTCGGCGCCATGGTGAAGATCTATGTGTTCTTCCGTCTCGACCAGCAATCGTGGACGCGCCAGAAAACCAAACTCGACCGTGGGCTGGCGAGCTATCAGCGCTGGTTCAATACCTGGTCGTCGCGGGCCATGACGTTTTCGGCCGGCAGCGTGTTTTGCGCGCTGCTGATGTGGATTGTGTAGTGCAGGTGTCAGGGCCGTGGCAGGCCGTGCCGGATCGGACTCAATCGATGGGAAGGAACGCGTTATGAACACAGCTTTTGTTGCTGTTGATGACAATGTCGTGCACGAGTCGGAGGTGCAGCGTCAGCATGCGCGGCTGACTCTGCCGGCGAGGATCAAGTTTCACGGGCCGGACCGGGAGCCGTTCGATTGCGAGCTGATCGACTTGTCAGCCGGTGGATTCAGCCTGAGTCAGCCGGCTACAACGCTGATCGTTGGCCGGCAACACAAAGGCAAACTGGTGTTCCAGGTCGATGCGCTGGGGTTTGCCATCGACGTGGAGTTTGTCGTGCGCTCGATTAACGACGAGGGGCAGCGCATAGGTTGCGAGTTTCAAAACCTGCGCCCTCGTGCGATTTCCGCCTTGCGTTACGTGATCACCTCTTACCTCTCGGGCGGGGTGATCAGCCTGGGTGACATGCTCTCGACCCAGCAGCGCGACAACTTCACCAAGCCGCGAAAGCACGAAAGTGGCCACGGCATGGGCATTCTCGCTCGCGTGCGGGCCACCGCGGTAAGCCTGCTGATGTTCCTGGTGGGACTGTTTGCCTTTGGCTATGTGGTGCACCAGTTGTATGGCATTTATTTCGTCACCCATGCCGAATCGGCGCGGGTCAATGTGCCCGGCCAGTTGATCGGTCTGCCGCGCGACGGCAGCGTCAATTCGTTGGTCAAAGTCGGGTCGGTGGTGGCCAAGGGCGCCCCGCTGGCGACCTTTTCCGCCTCGCTGCTGGATGTGATGAAAGGCAACCTGCCGCCCGGACAGGCGACCCCGGAAAACCTTGAGCGCCTGTTCAGCCGAACCCTGCAAGGTTCGCTGACCAGCCCTTGCGATTGCCGGGTGGTGTCGCAACTGGTGCCGGACGGCCAGGTCGTCGGCAAGGGCACCACGGTGTACGAGTTGATGCCAATCGACGGTGTGGCAACCATCGAGGCGCGCTTCCCCTACAAGAATTTTGCCAAGATCCAGCCCGGCAAAGCGGTGAGCTTCCAGTTGATCGGCGAAGAACAGCCTCGCGCGGGCAAAATCACTGCGGTGGCGCTGGACAACGGCGGCCTGGCCTCGGACCTGCGGGTCACCATTGAGCCTGACAGCCCGTTGCAAACCGATCAGGCCGGGCGACCGGTGGAGGTCAGTATCGAAGACCTGCAAGGCAATGTCTGGGTGCAGAGTGCCTCGGCGGCCAATGCCTGGGTGAAAAACACCTGGGCGAATAAAGTCATGGCGGCCGGAAAATGAACGGCGCATGGCGATCGGGGCTGCGGTTTTCCGCGCTGGCCGCGGCCCTGACAATGATTCATGGGTGCGGCACCCTCCCCGATCAAGGCTTGGCGCGCGAGGCCATGGCGCGCGGCGATTATGAAACGGCTCGCAAGAACTACGCACCGCTGGCCGAGGACGGCTATGCCGACGCACAGGCCGGAATGGGCGACTTGACGGCCTCGGCGGGCGACCCCGCGAGCCTGAAAGAGGCTGAGGGATTGTATCGGCAGGCCGCGCCGGAATCGGTCAAGGCGCAGTCACGTCTGGGCCGCGTGTTGCTGCGCCAGGGACCGACGGATCCCAAGCAAGTGCAAGAGGCCCGGCAATTGCTGGAAGGTGCGCTGGACAAAGGCGAGTTCAGTGCAGTGGTGCCGCTGACCTTGTTGTACCTGGGCTACCCGCAACTGACGCCGGGGGTGGATCCGCAGCAGAAGGTCAACAGTTGGCGCGCCCAGGGCATTGTCGAGGCAGACATGGCGCAGATTCTGATTTACCGCAATCAGGGCACTTATAACGCTCACCTGCCGCAGATCGAGCAGATGTGCCGGGCGAGACTGGCATTACTCGATGCCTGTTATGTGGAGCTGGCCACCATCAACCGAATGCGCGCCCAGCCCAAAGCGCAAGCCGACTTGCTGGCGCAGTTGCGCCAGGGTTGGCGCGAGGGACGAGTCGCGCCCTTGCGGGTCGAGTCGGTGGCGCGCGTTCTGTCGACGCCGACACTCGAAGGCCCGGCCGATCCGCAAAGCGCCCAGCGCCTGCTCGAAGAACTGGCACCCGACTATCCACCGGCCTGGACCAGCCTGGCGCGGCTGATCGACGACTACCCCGCCCAAGGCGATGCGCCGCAATTGCTCTCGGCCTTGCAGCGCGGGCGCGAAGCGGGCGATCCACGGGCGGAACTGCTGACCGGGCGCCTGTATTACCTCGGCAAATGGCTGCCGCAGGATCCGCGCCTGGCGCAAGAGCACCTGCTCAAGGCGGCCGCCGCCGGTGAAGTCGGGGCGCATTACTACCTCGGCCAGTTGTACCGGCGCGGTTATCTGGGCCAGGTCGAACCACAGAAAGCGCTGCAACACTTGCTGCTGGCAGCGCGCAACGGTTCGCCCAATGCCGACCTGGCGCTGGCGCACATGTTTTCCGATTCACGCGGGGTCAAGGTCAATCGAATCAATGCTTTTGTCTTTGCGCAACTCGCGCAACGCCAGGGCGTGGTAAATGCGGGGCCAGTGCTGTCGGCCGTGCAGTCGGGGATGACCCCGGCAGAGAGGAAAATCGCGCAGCCCTTACTTGAGGAAGAAGCTCAGGCCCGTCTGACGGGCGCGGCTCTCGCCAGGCTGCAAACTCCGGAAAATGGACAGGACTTACTATGAAACAAGCACTGTTGGCAGGTTATGGTCTGGGAGTTTCGCTGATGTGCAGCGCCGGTCTGGTGCTGGCGGCGGAAGTGGCGCCGAAGAATTTCGGCCTGGATGTGAAGATTACCGGCGAGTCGCAGGACGACCGGGACCTGGGCACTGCACCCGGTGGCACCCTCAACGATATTGGCCTCGACCTGCGCCCCTGGGCCTTTGGCCAATGGGGCAACTGGAGCGCCTATGTGATGGGCCAGGCGGTAGCGGCGACCGACACCATCGACACCGACACCGTGAACAACGGCGTCGACGACAGCAACACCCGTGAAGCGGATGACAGCTACCTGGCGCTTCGCGAGTTCTGGGTCGACTATTCAGGCATCACGGCCTATCCGGGCGAGCACCTGCGCCTGGGGCGCCAGCGTCTGCGTGAGGACAGCGGCGAGTGGATGGACACCAACATCGAAGCGCTCAACTGGACCTTCGAAACCACGCTGCTGCGCAGCCACGTCGGCGCCGCTCAACGCTTTTCCGACTACCGCACCGACCTGGACGACCTGGCGCCGGAAGACAAAGACCGTTCCCATGCCTTCGCCGACATCTCTACGCAATGGACGCCCAACAATTGGGTCGGCCTGCGTGTACATCACTCGGAAGACAGCGGCAATCTGCCGGACCCCGGTGACCGGCTCGACACACTCGACAAGACCACCACCGGCAGCCTGACCTGGGTCGGCCTTGAAGCGAACGGTGACGGCTACAACTATCGCTCGACGATGCCGCTCAATTACTGGATCAACGCAACCTGGCTGACCGGCGATCGCGACAACCTCAACAGCGTGATCGTCCCTTCCGGCGATCGAATCGCGACAGGCCACACCAGCGGCGACGTCAATTCCTGGGCCGCGGACCTGGGCTTGCGCTGGAACATCGATGACGCCTGGCGCCTCGGTGCTGCCGCCGCCCGTGGCGATGGCGGCGGCAACGACCAGGAGAACCAGTTCCAGCAAACCGGCCTGCAAAGCAACCGCTCCAACTACACCGGCACGCGCTCACGGGTACACCGCTTCGGCGAAGCCTTTCGCGGTGAACTGAGCAACCTCCAGACCGCAACGCTGTTCGGCGCCTGGTCGTATCGCGAGGACTACGACGCCAGCCTCGTCTACCACCGCTTCTGGCGGGTCGACGACCAGACGGAAACCGGCGACGACGGGATCATCAATGCGGCGCTGGTGGACGGCGAGAAGGACCTGGGCCAGGAAGTCGATCTGGTCATGACCAAGTACTTCAAGCAAGGCCTGTTGCCCGCGAGCATGGTGGATTGGGTCGACGAACCCTCGGCACTGATCCGCCTGCGCCTGGGCGTGTTCTTCCCCGGTGACGCCTACGCCAATGACACCGATTCGAGCATGCACCGGGCGTTCATCGATTTCGTCTGGAAAATCTAGGACCCGGTGGCTGCCCGCGCTGAAGCCATCGCGGGCAACGGCACATTGATCACAACCGGCTGCCTTTTGGATGAGTGAGACTTATGGACCGTGTCGTCAAGATAGGACTGATGCTCGCCGCAATGCTGTTGGTGCAGACGGCAGGTGCCAGTGCGGCAGGTGACCTCCTGATACCGCGCTACAGCATCAGCGAGGCTCCGGGAAAACCGTTGCTGATCAAGGAACCGAAAATGCCCGACCTGTCCGGCTATACCGCCGAGGCAGTCGCCGCGAAGATTGCCTACAAGCCCGCCGGCCGTGCCTTGATCCAGCCGATGCTCAAGGAAAACGCGCTGGACGAGTTCATCGGCGGCCAGGACCGCTTCAAGGAATGGGTGGTGCGCCAGAAGCAAATGCCCGTGGCGATCTTCATCGACCGTGGCTACATGAGCCTGACGCAACTGGCACGCAGCCTGCCGCAGACAGCCCTGCGCGAGACCGCACCGGGGGTGTTTCTGGCGCGCTTGCCGATCGTCATCCGTCCCGGCGGGACGCTGCATATCGACAAGTCGGTGAAGGAATTGCGCTTGTCCCAGGACGGCGGTTCGTTCCTGGTCAACGACGGCAAACTGTTCATTACCGATACCAAGGTCAGCGCCTGGAGCGAGAAAGACGACAGCCCGGCCTGGTTCAAAAAAGAGGAAACGTTTCGCCCGTTCCTGATTTCCTGGGGCGGCACCGAAACCTACATCGTCAACAGCACCATCACCAGCTTCGGCTACACCGAGAGCAAGAGTTATGGGGTGAGTATTTCCCAGTACAGCCCGAGCATGGCGCCGAAGATGAAGCGCAAGAAACCGACCGGCTGGCTGATCAATTCGCAGTTCATCGACAACTATTTCGGCTTCTATTGCTACGAGGCCGACGACGTGGTGATTCTGCGCAACACCTATCGCGCAAACATCGTATATGGCATCGACCCGCACGACCGTTCGCGCCGGCTGATCATTGCCCATAACGATGTCTTCGATACCCACAAGAAGCACGGCATCATCCTCTCGCGCGAGGTCAACGACAGCTGGATCATCTACAACCGCACCTACAACAATCATCTGTCGGGCATCGTCCTGGACCGTTCCAGCGTCAATAACCTGCTGGCCTACAACGAAACCTACAAAAACCGCTCCGACGGCATCACCTTGTACGAGAGCGGCAATAACCTGATCTGGCGCAACCGCGCGGCGGACAATGACCGACACGGGATCCGCGTGCGCAACAGCACCGGCGTGCGCCTGTACGAAAACGAGCTGATGGCCAACGCCCTGACCGGGATCTATGGCCACACCAAGGATTTGCGTGGCAGCGACCGCGATCTCAAGGAAGACCCCTACGAAGCCAAACTGTCGCTCACCGTGGTCGGCGGCAAGCTGATCGGCAACGGTTCCAGCCCCATCGCCGTGTTTTCACCCTCGCGCCTGGAACTCTATGACTTGACCTTTCTCGCGCCGCAGAAACAGGACGGCCTGGCCTTCACCGGTTTGCTGGGGGACGTCCAGGGCGACTTGATGGACATCCTCCTGCGCCGCCATGCCGCCGCGCTGATTCTGCCCGAGACACTGTGAGGAGCCTGCCGATGAACACCTTTCATGGATTTGCCGCGCTTGGCCTGCTGTCCATGTCGATGGGGGCACAAGCACAGCCGCAGTACACGGCCGAGGCCTGCTGTCAGCTGTGCCCGCAAGCGGCACAGGCAACCTATTACGAGCCACCGGAACTGAAAAACTACGCGACGCTGGTGGAGGCCAAGGACCAGTGGCTGTTTCGCACCCGTAGCGATTTGCGCACGGACTTCGGCCTCGACGAGAGCGGCTACAAAGCCCTCAAGCGCCTGCGCGACGGGCTCGCCCAGCGCGGGGTCGAACTGGTGCTGGTGATGCCACCCAGTCGCGGCCTGCTGCACGCCGACCGCCTGACGCCGCTGGAACTGGCCAGCTTCGATCAGGCCAGGGCCCGGCAAAACTACCTGCAAACCCTGGACCGGGTGCGCGGCCTGGGCATCCTGGCACCCGACTTTGCCAACCTGCTGAGTTCGCCACAGCCCGCCGGGCAGCCCTTCTACTTCAAGGGCGATCACAACTGGACGCCCTATGGCGCCGACCGCAGCGCCCAATTGGTGGCCCAGACACTCAAGGGCAACGATGTGCTCAAGGCGTTGCCGCATCAGGTCTTCGCCAGCCAACCGGCCGGCCTGTTGGGACGCTCGGGCACGCTGCAAAAAGCCGCCGCACAGATCTGCGGCAACGGCTATGCGGCGCAGTATGTGACCCGATATCAAACCCGCGCCCAAGGCGATGCCAAGGGGCCGGCCAAGGTCGCACTGATCGGCACCAGCGCCAGCAGCGAGCTGTTCAACTTTCCCGGTTTCCTTGAACAATACCTGCAGACGCCAGTCCGCAACTTCAGCGTACCGGGCGGTGGCTACGATGATTCATTGATCGCCTACCTGCTCGGCGACGACTTCCAGAACACCCCGCCGGCGGTGCTGGTGTGGGAAACCGACAATCTCGACAGCCTCGGCAAATCCAGCTTCTACCGCCAGGCAATGGCGGCGCTGAGCGATGGCTGCGACAACCAGTCCCCGCTGCTCAAAAGCCAGGCGACCCTGCACAGCGGGCGCAATCAAGTGTTGTTCAACGGCAGTGGCGGCAACGTGTATCCGATCAAGGGCAATCGTTATCAGGTCGACCTCAAGTTCGCGGATCCCGGCGTGCGTCTGTTGAACGCGACCCTGACCTACCTGAACGGTCGCCAGGAAAACCTCAGCTTGAGCCGTTCGCCGACGGTCAATACCCAGGGCCGCTTCGCCTTCGAGCTGCGCGGCGACGGGGATTGGGGCGAACAGACGCTTCTTTCCATGGACGTGCAACCGCCGCCGGGTATGACCACCACAGGGCTTTCGACCCGACTGTGCGTCAAACCCGCCATCACGGCAGCACCGACCCTGCGCACTGCGCAGACGGAGGAAAACTGATGCGCCCGGCACACTGGGCCGCCATTGGCGTGGCCTTCGTTCTGATGGGGCCGACTGTATCGGCAGCCGCACAACTACGCCCGCCGCAGGGCTATTACGCACCGGCCACGGAGAAAAAGGGCGACGCGCAGAGCTGTCCGGCGACGCCCAAACCCTATACCGGCGACCTGTTGATCCCCAGCAAATACGAAGGCTCGGGCAAGGCACGGGATCAGCTCAACGCAGAGTCCAACAAACGCTACAAGGAAATGTCCGGCGATATCAACGAACTGGAAAAAGGCGTCAACAAACAAGTCGCCGCCTATCTGCGGCTCGGCCGCCCGGGTCATGTGGACTGCACATTGAGCTGGCTGGGCGATTGGGCCAAGGCGCAGGCGCTGCTGAGCACCACCTACACCCACACCGGCAAGTCGATGCGCAAATGGGCGCTGGGCAGTATTTCTTCGGCGTACCTGAGGCTCAAGTTTTCGCAATCACAGCCATTGAGGGGCCGTGAAGCGCAGACCCGTCCCATCGAAGCCTGGATCGGCAAGCTCGCCGAACAGGTGGTGCGGGACTGGCGCGACCAACCGCTGGACCGCCTCAACAATCACCAGTATTGGGCGGCATGGTCCGTCATGGCGGCCTCGGTGGTGGTTGACCGGCGCGACCTGTTCGACTGGTCGGTTGCACAGTTTCGCATCGGCGCGTCCCAGGTCGATGCCGACGGGTACCTGCCCAACGAATTGGGCCGCGACACCCGCGCACTGGCTTACCATAACTACGCGATGGGGCCGCTGATGATGATCGCCTCCTTCGCCCAAGCCAACGGCGTCGACCTGCGCGAAGAAAACCACGGCGCCATGCGGCGTCTGGCGACGCGCGTGGAAGAAGGCATCAATAATCCAGGTTTGTTTGAACGCAAGACCGGCCACAAGCAAGCACTCGAGGACCTCAACGAGGATGGCAAGTTTGCCTGGCTGGAACCGTACTGCGCCCTATACGACTGCTCAGCGCAAACCAACCGCTGGCGCCAATCGGTCGAACCGATGAAAAACTACCGCCTGGGCGGCGACATCACCCAACTGTTTGCTGACCAGAAAGACCAGGTGCAACAGCCGGCACGCCCCTGATTGCGGCCACTTTGAATTGAGCTTGTGTTTCAAATAATGGAAGGCAGTCCTTCGCTGTTCGAAGCGCCTTCATATCGAACGATGAAGGTGTGGGAGGAAAGAAAAATGATTCCAGTCATTCTGTCCGGGGGCAGTGGTTCCCGGTTGTGGCCATTGTCACGCAAGTTGTATCCCAAACAATTCCTGAGCCTGGCCGGTGAAGGATCACTCTTTCAACAAACCCTGCAGCGCCTGGCGTTCAACGGTATCGGCAAACCGATCGTCGTGTGTAATCAGGAGCATCGCTTTCTCGTCAACGAACAACTTGCCGCCATCGGCTGCACGCCGCAGGCGATCCTGCTCGAACCCTTCGGTCGCAACACCGCACCGGCGGTGGCGCTGGCAGCCCTCAAGCTGATTGCCGAGGGCCGCGATGAGCTCATGTTGGTCCTTCCGGCCGACCATGTGATCAGCGACGTCCCCGCCTTGCGCGCCACGCTGGAACACGCAGAGCAAGAGGCGCTCAAAGGCAATCTGGTGCTGTTCGGCATTCCGGCGACGCGTCCGGAAACCGGCTTCGGCTACATCAAGGCCGACTGCAGCGATGCGGATGCCCATGCCTTCAAGGTCGAGCAATTTATCGAAAAACCCGACCAGCAAACCGCCGCCGAATTTGTCCGCTCCGGCGAATACTTCTGGAACAGCGGCATGTTCCTGTTCCGTGCCAGCCGCTACCTCGAAGAGCTGCGCACTCACGAACCGGACATGTACGACACCTGCGTGATGGCCCTGGAGCGCAGCCCCAGCAGCGAAGGCGTGACCAGCATCGATCGCGTCACCTTCGAATGCTGCCCGGACAACTCCATCGACTACGCGGTAATGGAACGCACCCACCGCGCGTGGGTCGTCCCGCTCAGCGCTGGCTGGAGTGACGTCGGTTGCTGGTCGTCGCTGTGGGATGTGCACGAAAAGGACACCGACGGCAATGTGCTCAAGGGCGATGTCGTCAGCTACAACAGCCGCAATTGCTTCGTCCATGGCAGCAGCAAACTGGTGACCTTGCTCGGGGTGGAAAACCTCGTCGTGATAGAAACCGAAGACGCACTGATGGTCGCGCACCGCGACACCGTGCAAGACGTGAAAAAACTGGTGAACGCGCTCGACGCCCAAAATCGCTCGGAAACCCAGAACAACTGCGCGGTGTATCGCCCCTGGGGCAGTTACCACTCGGTGGACAACGGCATCCGCCACCAGGTCAAACACATCACCGTCAAACCGGGCGCGCAACTGTCCCTGCAAATGCACCACCACCGTGCCGAACACTGGATCGTGGTCTCCGGCACGGCCCAGGTGACGTGCAATGAAAAAGTCTTCCTGCTGACGGAAAACCAGTCCACCTACATTCCGATCGCTTCGGTGCATCGGCTGGCCAACCCCGGGAAAATTCCGCTGGAGGTGATTGAGGTGCAGTCCGGAAGCTATTTGGGTGAGGATGATATTGAGCGGTTGGAGGATGTTTATGGGAGGAACCAGCAGGTCAAGAATTGAGCCCATTCAGTAACCCCACCGAATACCATGAAGAGGTTATCAATTAAACAGTAACTTGTCGGATGCACTTTGAGTGGTTACGCTGAGCCTTATCAATCCAGGCTTTAGCGGACATCCTCATGAATAGCACTCCCCGTGGACCGGCCCTCTTCGTCGCCGACGCCGCCGCTCTCGATTTCCTGAACTCGATAGCAACGCCGGTCGATGAACCCGTCGACTGGATCGACGACGGCAACGGCTGGCTGGACTGGCTGAAACAATCGGGCTGGGTGGAAGACGAGATACTGCAACGGCTTCAGGCACAAGCGATGCCTGGCGAGCTGGAAACCGTCGCGGCGCAGGCACGGTCATTGCGCGAGTGGTTTCGCGGTTTTGTCCTGAAATACAAAGGCCAACCGCTTGAAGCCTCGGCCCTGAAAGAGCTCGACGCCTTGAATCGCTTGCTCGAACGGGACGAAAAATACACCCAGATCACGCTGCAGAACGGCGAAACACCAAAGCTCGCCTGGGAACTGAAACGCCGCTGGCGCAGCCCGGATTCCCTGCTGTTGCCACTGGGCGAAGTGCTCGCGCAGTTCGTCAGCGAGGAAGATTTCACCAACGTAAAATGTTGCGAAGGACCGAGCTGCACCCTGATGTTCGTCGACCACACCCGTGGCAGAAAACGCCGCTGGTGCAGCATGGCGGTCTGCGGCAACCGAGCGAAAGCAGCGGCCCACCGCGAACGGCAAAAGAAAATCATCGATGCTTGAGGGCGAAAAATAATAACCTATCAAAATCATTTTGACAGGTTACTTTGTTCGTGCCAGATTTAATCTCGAAAACCGGCTTGATCTCATCCATGCGGTTACGAGGCCAATCATCATGACCAGCACCACTGCACCCATCCGCTACACATTTGCCGACGTCGACGGCGTTCGCGTCTTCTACCGGGAGGCAGGAGAACCGGCCAAGCCGACCCTCCTCCTGCTCCACGGGTTTCCCAGCTCATCCCACCAGTTCCGCCAACTCATCCCGCTGCTGTCGGCACACTTCCACATCATCGCCCCGGACCTGCCCGGCTTTGGATTCACCCAAGTGCCTGCCGAGCGCAAATACGCGTACACCTTCGACGCGCTGGCAGAAACGCTGGGGCATTTCGTCGAGACCCTGGGACTGAAACGCTACGCGATGTACGTCTTCGATTACGGCGCACCGACCGGCCTGAGACTGGCAGTCAAATACCCCGACAGAATGACCGCACTGATCTCGCAAAACGGCAACGCGTATCTGGAAGGATTGGGCGATGCCTGGGCACCGATCAGAGCCTACTGGGCAGAACCGTCGGCCGAAAATCGCCAGGTCATCGCCGACGCAGTCCTGCACCTGGAAGGCACGCGCTGGCAATACGAACATGGCGTCAGCACGCCTGAACTCATCGCCCCCGAGTCCTACACCCTCGACGCGCTGCTATTGGAGCGGCCGGGCAACAAAGACATCCAGCTCGACCTGTTCCTGGACTACGCGAACAACCTCAAACGCTACCCGGACTTTCAGCGCTTCTTCCGCGAGACCCAACTGCCAACCCTGGCCATCTGGGGCCAGAACGACCCCTTCTTCATCCCGCCTGGCGCAGAGGCGTTCAAACGCGACAACCCCAATGCCGTAGTCGAACTACTCGACACCGGACACTTCGCCCTGGAAACCCACGTCGACTACATTGCGAAGCGAATCATCGAAGTGATTGGTCACGCGGCATAAAGGGATCACAGGCGGACGCAACAATGCGCCCGCCTACATCTCCCCTGTGGGAGCGAGACCGGCTTGCCGGCGATGAGGCCCTCACATTCAACACAAACATTCACTGTCACACCTTTCAGCCCACTCGATTTCACAAACCTGACATCCGAAAAACGTGTAGGAATTTACCTTTTGTAACGAGGGGAATTGTTCCCAGTAAGCAGCGAATCGACCCCAAAACCTGCCCCCGATTTCCCACGGCACTCCACCCCCCTCGGAATGCCGTGAAAACCCCGTAAACAGTGGCATTGAGCCTTGTCACAACAAGCGCCAAAGCGTCCTACAGCCCGGTTGTGAGCGCCAAAATCGCAGCTTATAGTTTCCCCCGTCGCTGCCATTGTCGGTGACCGGGATTCGCAGCCCAAAAGAGAAGACACCGAAGACCGCCAGACCCGCGCAGCCGACCCCCGTCGGTAAACGAGTAATGGCGATTGTGATTCATCTTTCTAGGACTACATCCATGTCGACCCAACATCCGCCCCGCCGCTTCACCCCCATGTCCCAATTCGCCACCGACTACCCCGTGCTAGTCATCGACAGCCACGCCCCAATCCGCGAACTGCACAACGTCGTCAGCGAACGCCTGAACGCCGTCCTCCCCTACCTCCAGCTCATGGGCTGCACCAGCCTCCCCGACTACGCCGAAAACGACATCAACACCGTCGCCAACATCGCCCGGATTTTGCTCCAGGACGTGAGTGATGTTTTTCGGGTGATTGAGCAGCGGGGGTTTGATACCTCCAAAGGTCAGTGAACGAATTTCACACAAAAAGCCCGCGTTAGATGCGGGTTTTTCTTGCCTCATAAATCCTCAACTGGGCGATGTGCAAGAAGTCATTTCGACCCGCACATAGCTTTTCATCAGCAAGGAGTAGCCAGTAGGCTACAACCAGGACTATTATCGAAAAGAGAGAAATCAACATTCACAACACGCCCGAGTTTGATAAATGGCTGGGTGATGTGACGGACGGCCTGGGAAAGGCAGCTATCTTGAGCCGCTTGGACCGCGCCAAAGATGGCCATTTCGGGGATTGCGAAGCGGTGGGTGGCGGTATGAGCGAAATGCGTGTTTTTGTTGGTCCTGGCTACAGAATCTACTTTGTGCGCACCGGGATGACCGACTACACGATGCTCACTGGAAGCGATAAAACGGATCAAGCGCGAGGCATCAAACGAGCTAAACAGATCCTTGATGCTATGAAAGGTAAATGACATGAGCGAACCGACATTCAATCCCGAGGATATGCCTATCCTCAATCTCGACACTTCTGGCACAAGTCGTCACGAAGCCTCCCGCTTCCTCGACAGCCCGGAAATAATGGCTGCTTACATTGCTGAAAGCATGAAGGCAGGTGACACGGCATTGGTTCGTGCACTGGGTGAAGTTGCAAAAGCTATAGGCGTAAACAAAGTCGCCCAGGAAGCAGGGGTCAACCGCGAAAGCCTTTATAAGGTGCTTAAAGGTGGAACGAAAACGCGATTTGAGACAATCCGAAAGCTGATGACAGCGATAGGCCTAGAACTCACCGTACGCCCGATATCGACGCCAGTCGCAGCCCCAAGCAATCCCAGACCTACTGCTGAAAAATCCGCTGCCCGGCCTACTGCTGGCAAACCGAAGTCCAGAGTTGCGGTAACCAAAGTTGCTATCAAACCAGTTCCAGCCTAAACCGGTTGTTTGTTGCCAGGTTCCGACGAAAAAAGGTGAAAAAAAGGTGACAGATCTATTTATTCAAATAGATCTGTCACCTTTTAGGTCTAAAAATCAGCCGGACGCGCTTGATCCAGAGTTATTGGAGGACGCCGTCAATCCAGCAATGCGACTTTCTTCAGCAATTCGTAAAGGCCATCAGGCACCAACAGTGCTTCATCAGTAAAGCTCGCACAAGGAAGCCACTTCGCAACGAAGGCCGCACCATCGCTTTCTTGAGCATTCAAGTGCGACAACTCATAGACACTGGCATCCACAAACTTCGCGTCGTACACCTGCACGATTTCGTGCCCTGGTGTGCCGTTATACGTAAAGAGGCTTTCAAGCGTGCCGAGCAAGCGAACATCGGTGATGGGCAAACCGAGTTCTTCCTGTACTTCTCGTACAACGGCTTGGGCACTGGTTTCACCGAATTCGATTCCGCCACCGATTGGGCGGAAGAATGGCTTTTCAGTGATGGGGTCGCGAGCTTCGTTGACCAGTATCTTGCCGTCGTGATGGAAGATACAGAGTGCGAGGGGGCGGATGCGGGGTGTGGTCATGATGTGAAGTCCATTTACTTTGAAAATTCCTGAAGCAGCTGCTTCCATTCGGCATGGGCGTTGGTCGCGGACGCAACCTCGGCAGCTGCGACAGGTTGGCGTCCGTTTTTGAGATCAGAAGTTCGCTGGGGTGTTGGCGCTGATGATTTCCGCTTCGTCCTGGCCGATGTTGCGAAACTTGTGCGGCAACGTCGTCGGGAAGTAGTAGCCATCCCCCGCGTTGAGCACACTAATCTGCCCATCCACCGTCAACTCAACCGTCCCCCGCGTAACCAACCCACACTCCTCCCCTTCCGAGTGCACAATCGGCTCTTCCCCTGAGCTCGCGCCCGGCGCGTATTGCTCGCGCAGCAGCCGCATCTGCCGGCTCGGCACCGAAGCGCCAATCAGCAGCAACCGCAACCCATGACGCCCGAGATCCGGCTGTTCATTGGCGCGGAACACGTATTGATGTTCACGCGGCGGCTGATCAAAGGTGAAGAAGTCCGCCAGAGACATGGGGATGCCTTCGAGCAGTTTTTTCAGGGAGCTGACGGAGGGACTGACGCGATTCTGTTCGATCAGGGAGATGGTGGCATTGGTGACGCCGCTACGCCGGGCCAGCTCGCGCTGGGAGAGTTTGTAGCTTTCGCGTACTAATTTGAGTCGTGAGCCCGTGTCCATGACAGCCTTATGCGAGGAAAACTTAAGGGTTATGGGGGTGGATGGCGGGCGACTTTTGGCCGCGAAAGTACCGCTTCCCTGTCCCGTAATTGTGAAAGGCGGGTATTAAATCACGTTTGGGGGTGTTGCTGTAGGCGCATGGTTATTGGTGATGGTGGTGGGTCAGTTGGCATTGATGGGGAACCGGATGGCGTCATCGCGAGCGGGCTCGCTCCCACAGTTTTTGACCTCTGCTGCACATACATTTTGTGCCTGCCATGGATCCAATGTAGGAGCAGAGCTTGCTCGCGAAGGCGGTGTGTCAGGCGGCATCGATGTCGGATGTGCCGCCGTCTTCGCGAGCAAGCTCTGCTCCTACAGGGTTGTGTTGGGTTAGATGCCGAAACGGTCGCGAAGCGCGTAGTACGCGGCGCCCATGGCGGTGAGCGGGGCCTGGAAGGTGCGGCCGCCGATCATTGGCATGTGCGGCAAGGATGCGAAAGCATCGAAGCGTTCAGCGTCGCCGCGGATCATTTCCGAGATCAGTTTGCCGGCCAGGTGCGAGCAGGTGACGCCGTGGCCGCTGTAGCCCTGCATGTAGTAGGCGTTTTTCTCGATGCGGCCGAATTGCGGCATGCGCGACATGGTCAGCAGGAAGTTGCCGGTCCAGCGGTAGTCGATCTTCACGTCCTTCAGTTGCGGGAAGGTCTTGAGGATTTTTGGCTTGATCAGTTGCTCGATGTCGTCCGGTTCACGGGCGCCGTAGACCACGCCGCCGCCATACAGCAAACGGTTGTCGGCGGTGAGGCGGTAGTAGTCGAGCAGGTAGTTGCAGTCTTCGACGCAGTAGTTGTTTTTGATCAGGCTGCGCGCAACCTTTTCCGACAACGGTTCGGTGACGACGATTTGCGAGCCGCACGGCATGCTTTTGGCGGTCACGCGATTATCGAGGCCCTGCGGCAGGTAGGCGTTGCCGGCGATCAACAGGTATTTGGCGCGGACCACACCTTTGGCGGTGCGCACGGTGATCGGTTCGCCGTAGGTGATTTCCACCGCCGCCGATTGTTCGTAGATTTTGCCGCCCAGGCCGATGATGGCCGAGGCTTCGCCGAGGGCCAGGTTCAGCGGGTGGATGTGGCCGCCCTGCATGTCGAGCAGGCCGCCGACGTAGTTGTCGCTGCCGACTTCGCGCTTGATGTCCGCGGCGTCGAGCATTTTCAGGTTCTTGTTGCCGTAGCGTTCCCAGCTGCTTTTCTGCTCGGCCAGGCCTTTGAGCTGCTTTTTGTTCAGCGCAGCGAAGATGCCGCCCGGCTTGTAGTCGCACTGGATGTCGTAGTGTTGTATGCGCTGACGGATGATGTCGGCGCCTTCAAAGATCATGCTGCCGAGGACTTCGGCGGTTCTGTCGCCGTAGCGCTCTTCGATGACATCGACGTCGCGGCTGTAGGAGTTGACCAGTTGGCCGCCGTTGCGACCGCTGGCGCCGAAACCGACTTTGGCGGCTTCGAGCACAGTCACGCTGTAGCCGGCTTCGGCAAGGAACAGCGCCGAGGACAAACCGGTGTAGCCGGCGCCGATGATGCAGACGTCGCAATCCACCGCTTGTTCCAGCACCGGGAAGTCGCCGGTGAAGTTGCGGGTTGCGGCGTAGTAGCTGTTTACATGCTTTTGTTCAACAGAGGCGTGTTTCATAGGTTTCTCCGATGGCCGCTGGCATGTGCCGGCGGCCGCCGTTGTAGAAGTATTAGAGCTTGATCCAGGTCGCTTTGAGTTCGGTGTATTTGTCGAACGCGTGCAGCGATTTGTCCCGACCGTTACCCGACTGCTTGTACCCGCCGAACGGCGCGGTCATGTCGCCGCCGTCGTACTGGTTGACCCAGACGCTGCCGGCGCGCAAGCCGCGAGCGAAGGTGTGGGCCTTGCTCAGGTTGCTGGTCCAGACACCGGCAGCCAGGCCGAAGATGCTGTCATTGGCGATGGCCAAGGCTTCTTCAGCGGTGTCGAAGGTGATCAGCGACAGCACCGGGCCAAAAATTTCTTCCCGGGCGATGGTCATGGCATTGGTCACGCCGTCGAAAATCGCCGGCTCCACGTACAGGCCGCCGGTGGCTTCGAGGGTGCGGCTGCCGCCCGCGATCAGTTGCGCGCCCTGGTCTTTGCCGACCTGGATGTAGCGCAACACGTTGTCCAGTTGACGCTGATCGACGACCGCGCCGACGGTGGTTTGCGGGTCCAAAGCATGCCCCGGTTTCCAGGCTTGCAGCGCTTCCACCAGCAGCGGAATGAACTGCTCGCGGATCGAACGTTCGACCAGCAAACGCGAACCGGCGGTGCAGACTTCGCCCTGGTTGAAAGCGATGCCGCTGGCCGCTGCCTGTGCTGCCGCGCGCAGATCCGGCGCATCGGCGAACACCACGTTCGGGCTCTTCCCCCCTGCTTCGAGCCAGACGCGTTTCATGTTGCTTTGGCCGGCGTAGATCAGCAGTTGCTTGGCAATCGCGGTCGAGCCGGTAAAGGCCAGCACGTCGACGTCCATGTGCAACGCCAGCGCCTTGCCGACGGTGTGGCCGTAGCCCGGCAGGACGTTGAACACGCCTTTCGGAATGCCGGCGTCCAGCGCTAATTGCGCGATGCGGATCGCGGTCAGTGGCGACTTTTCCGAAGGCTTGAGGATGAACGAGTTACCCGCCGCGAGGGCCGGGGCGAACTTCCAGCTGGCCATGATCAGCGGGAAATTCCACGGCACGATGGCGGCAACGACACCGGCAGGTTCGCGGGTGATGAGGCCGAGTTGATCGTGCGGCGTGGCGGCGACTTCGTCGTAGATCTTGTCGATGGCTTCGGCGCTCCAGCGGATCGCGTTGGCGGTCGCCGGGATGTCGATGTTCATCGAATCGTTGATCGGTTTGCCCATGTCGAGGGTTTCGAGCAGGGCGAGTTCTTCCCGGTTGGCCAGGATCAGGTCGGCGAAGCGGATCAAAGTGCGCTTGCGCTCGGCCGGGGCGAGATTAGCCCAGACGCCGGATTCGAAGGTGCGGCGTGCGACGGCAACGGCTTCGTTGGCGTCGGCTTCATCGGTGCTGGCGACATTGGCCAGGAAGCGGCCGTCGACCGGGCTGATGCATTCGAAAGTTTCACCGCTGAGTGCAGCGCGGTATTGGCCGTCGATGAAGGCGCGGTTTTCGATGGTTAGGGACTGGAAGCGTTGTTCCCAGTCGCTGCGAGTGTTTGTCATGGTTGTGACTCGACGCAGAGGAATAGGTAGTGGGACTGGAGCTGCTCAATCAATGGTTTGAAATGCAGTCCCCTGTGGGAGCGAGCCTGCTCGCGATAGCGGCGCATCAGTCAGCATTGATGCGCCTGATCCACCGCCATCGCGAGCAGGCTCGCTCCCACAGTTGATCGGGTTTCAGCCTGGATCCGGGTCAAGCCGTCAAACCGTGTGCAGGTACCAGTTGTACTCAAGGTCCGAAATGGAGTTTTCGAACTCGGCCAGCTCGCTTTCCTTGCACGCCACGAACACGTCGATGTACAGCGGGTCGATGTATTTGGCCATGACTTCGCTGTCGTCCAGCTCGCGCAATGCATCGCGCAGGTTGTTCGGCAGGCTTTGCTCGTTCTGCTCGTAGGAGTTGCCTTCCACGGGTGCGCCCGGCTCGATCTTGTTGGTCAGGCCGTGGTGCACGCCCGCCAGCACCGAAGCCATCAACAAGTACGGGTTGGCATCGGCACCGGCAACGCGGTGTTCGATGCGCACGGCATCGGAGGAACCGGTCGGCACACGTACCGCAACAGTACGGTTGTCGATGCCCCAGCTCGGCGAGTTCGGCACATAGAACTGCGCGCCGAAACGACGGTACGAGTTGACGTTCGGGCAGAGGAAAGCCATCTGCGCCGGCAGGGTCTCGAGCACACCGCCGATCGCGTGTCGCAGCGCGGCGTTCTGCTCGGGATCCTCGCTGGCAAAGATGTTGTTGCCTTCTTTGTCGAGAATCGAAATGTGCACGTGCAAACCGTTGCCCGCCTGGCCCGGATACGGCTTGGCCATAAACGTGGTGTCCATCTCGTGGTCGTAGGCGATGTTCTTCACCAGACGCTTGAGCAACACCGCGTAGTCGCAGGCCTTGATCGGGTCGTTGACGTGATGCAGGTTCACTTCGAACTGCGCCGGGGCGCTTTCCTTGACGATGGCGTCGGCCGGGATGCCCTGCTCTTTCGCACCTTCGAGGATGTCTTGCAGGCAATCGACGTATTCGTCGAGGTCGTCGATCAAATACACCTGTGTCGACATCGGACGTTTGCCGGAGACCGGCGAGCGTGGCGATTGCGGACGACCGTTCACGTTGTCCTGGTCGATCAGGTAGAACTCGAGTTCGAACGCAGCGCAAATGGTCAGGCCAAGTTCATCGAACTTGCGCACCACATTGGCCAGCACTTCACGCGGGTCGGCGAAGAAAGGTTCGCCTTCGAGTTCGTGCATGGTCATCAACAGTTGCGCGGTCGGGCGCTTCTGCCAAGGCTCGATGCTCAGGGTGCCAGGGATTGGATAGCAGATCCGGTCGGAGTCGCCGATGTCCAGACCCAGGCCGGTGCTTTCCACCGTGGAGCCATTGATGTCCAGGGCAAACAGGGACGCCGGCAGGTTGATGCCTTTTTCGTAGACCTTATGAAGACTGGTGCGCTCGATGCGCTTGCCGCGCACCACACCGTTCATATCCGCAATCAGAAGGTCGACGTACAAAACCTCAGGATATTTCTTAAGGAATGCGTTTGCTTCGTTGAGTTGAACGGCACGCAGAGGGACCGACATGATGCACCTATTAGCTGTTAATTATTATGTTCACCGCACTTTCTGGAGCCCAGTCAACCCGAACGGCAAAGTGAAGTCAATAGCGAACACTTGGCCTTTCATCCTTTATTTTTGGGACTTTTCTGGGCACGAGAGTGCCATATAGGCCCTCAACACCGCACAAAGACTAGCAATCGGACGTGCGGCGTTTAGAATTTTTTACATGAGAGTTGTTAATTAAAATCAACAAAGCTAAGCTCCTGAAAAACTCGTTCAAGGTCGAGGTGATAAAAATGGCATTCAAGCCATTGATCGGCGTTACAGCGTGCGTCAAACAGATTGGCCTGCACCCCTACCACATCAGCGGCGACAAGTACTTGCGTGCTGTCAGCGTCGCGGCTCTGGGGCTGCCCGTGGTCATTCCTTCCTTAGGCGAACTGACTGAAATCGAGGATGTGCTCGCGCATCTCGACGGTCTGTTGCTGACCGGTTCGCCATCGAATGTGGAGCCCTTCCACTATCAAGGCCCGGCCAGCGCTCCCGGCACGGATCACGATCCGGCGCGGGACGCCACTACCCTTCCTTTATTGCGTGCAGCCATTGCGGCGGGCGTTCCGGTACTCGGCATCTGCCGTGGTTTCCAGGAAATGAACGTGGCGTTTGGCGGCAGCCTGCACCAGAAGGTGCATGAACTGCCGGGCATGCTCGATCATCGCGAAGCGGACAGCCCTGAGCTGGCGGTGCAATACGCCCCGGCGCATGCGGTGACGGTGCAACCGGGTGGCGTGTTCGAAGCGCTCGAGTTGCCGACCGAGTTCATGGTCAATTCGATTCACAGCCAGGGCATCGACCGCCTCGCTCCCGGCCTGCGTGCCGAGGCGATTGCGCCAGACGGCTTGATCGAAGCGATTTCGGTGGACCACAGCCCGACCTTTGCGGTCGGTGTGCAATGGCACCCGGAATGGCAGGTGCTTTCGAATCCTCCTTATTTGAGTATTTTCCAGGCGTTCGGCGATGCATGCCGACGACGGGCCGCGCAGCGTAAAACCCGCTGACCCAAAACACCCATTTACTGCCCCCGCGAGTTTGGCGGGCGTGCCTTTGCGCGTCCGTGGCTCGCGAAAACAACACACTGCAATAACAACAAGTACGACCCAGGCAGCCAGGACGGCGGCGCCGAATAAGCCCGAGCGGTATGGATCAGGCGAGCGCAATCCTTTGTAGGAGCGAGGCTTGCCCGCGAAGGCGGTGTATCAGGCAACGATGATATCGACTGACATACCGTCTTCGCGGGCAAGCCTCGCTCCTACAGGGGGTTGCGCCAACCGAATGCCCCGGGCTTGCAATCCACTCTTAAGTCAGGCCGCGTTGGCCCGACGACTGAAACCTGTTGGGAGTTTCACATGGCAAACGCCTCCAGCATTTACAGGAAGGCTCTTGAAGGTCACCAGGCACCGAAAAAGGTGTTGGTGAAAGTCGACCGCGTCACCAAGAAATTCGACGAAACCACCGCAGTGGACGATGTTTCGCTTGAGATTCATCAAGGGGAAATCTTCGCCCTGCTCGGCGGTTCCGGTTCCGGTAAATCGACGCTGCTACGCATGCTCGCTGGCTTCGAGCGCCCGACCGAAGGGCGGATTCTGCTCGATGGCGTGGACATCACCGACATGCCGCCGTACGAGCGGCCGATCAACATGATGTTCCAGTCGTACGCCCTGTTCCCACACATGACCGTCGCACAGAACATTGCCTTCGGTCTCAAGCAGGACCGTTTGCCCGCCAGTGAAATCGACGCCCGCGTGGAAGAGATGCTGCGCCTGGTGCACATGACCCAATACGCCAAACGCAAGCCGCATCAATTGTCCGGCGGTCAGCGTCAGCGTGTCGCCCTCGCCCGCTCCCTGGCCAAACGCCCGAAGCTGTTGTTGCTCGACGAACCGATGGGCGCGCTGGATAAAAAACTGCGTTCGCAGATGCAGCTTGAGCTGGTTGAAATCATCGAGCGCGTCGGCGTGACCTGCGTCATGGTGACCCACGACCAGGAAGAGGCCATGACCATGGCCCAGCGCATCGCGATCATGCACCTGGGCTGGATCGCCCAGATCGGTAGCCCGGTCGACATTTACGAAGCCCCGGTCAGCCGCATGGTCTGCGAATTCATCGGCAACGTGAACGCCTTCGAAGGCACCGTTGTCGAGGACCTTGAAGGTCACGCGATCATTCACAGCAAGGATCTGGAGCAGAAGATCTACGTCGGCCACGGCGTCAGCACTTCGGTGGAGGACAAGTCCATCACCTACGCGATCCGTCCGGAAAAACTGCTGGTCAGCACCACCCAACCCGAGTCCCGCTACAACTGGTCCCTGGGCAAGGTGCATGACATCGCCTACCTCGGCGGTCACTCGGTGTTCTACGTCGAATTGCCTGGCGGCAAAGTCGTGCAGTCGTTCATGGCCAACGCCGAACGCCGTGGCGCGCGTCCGACCTGGGACGACAAGGTCTACGTGTGGTGGGAAGACGACAGCGGCGTGGTACTGCGCTCATGAAAACACTCAATCAGCGGTTCATGCGGCTGATGCCGAGTGGTCGAAAGCTCGTCATCGGGATTCCATTCCTGTGGCTGTGCCTGTTTTTCCTGTTGCCGTTCTTCCTCGTGATGAAGATCAGCTTCTCGGAAGCGGCGCTGGCCATTCCTCCTTACTCCGAGATCTACACCTTCGCCGAACAGAAACTCCAGCTGTTCCTCAACGTCGGCAACTACCTGCTGCTGACCGAGGATGAGTTGTACATCTCGGCTTACTTCGGTTCGTTGAAGGTCGCGTTTTTCAGCACGCTGATGTGCCTGGTGATCGGCTTTCCGATGGCCTACGCGATCACCAAGGCAAGCAAGGAAGCGCAAAACGTCTTGCTGCTGTTGATCATGATGCCGACCTGGACTGCGATCCTGATCCGCGTGTATGCGTGGATGGGCATCCTCAGCAACAACGGTTTGCTCAACGCGTTTTTGATGTGGACCGGGCTGACCGATCACCCGATCGAGATCCTCAACACCAACACGGCCGTGTACATCGGTGTGGTCTACGCCTACCTGCCGTTCATGGTCTTGCCGCTGTACGCCAACCTGGTCAAGCACGATCAAAGCTTGCTGGAAGCGGGTTCGGACCTGGGGTCGAGCAACTTCAACAACTTCTGGAAAATCACCGTGCCGCTGGCCAAGAACGGGATCATCGCCGGCTGCATGCTGGTGTTCATTCCGGTGGTCGGTGAGTTCGTGATTCCGGAACTGCTGGGCGGCCCGGAAACCCTGATGATCGGCCGTGTGCTGTGGCAAGAGTTCTTCAACAACCGCGACTGGCCGGTGGCGTCTGCCCTGGCGGTGGTGATGCTGTTGATCCTGATTGTGCCGATCCTGTTGTTCAACCGTAGCCAGGCCAAAGAGATGGAGGGTCGGGGATGAAACGCTTCGGATTTTCAAAGTTCATGCTGATTTTCGGCCTGTCGTTTATCTACCTGCCGATGCTGATTCTGGTGATCTACTCGTTCAACGCCTCGAAACTGGTGACGGTGTGGGGCGGCTGGTCGGTGAAGTGGTACGTCGGCTTGCTCGACAACTCGCAACTGATGGGCTCGGTGGTGCGCTCGCTGGAAATCGCCTGCTACACCGCGATTGCGGCTGTGGCGCTGGGGACTTTGGCGGCGTTCGTGCTGACTCGCGTCACGCGCTTCAAGGGTCGTACGCTGTTTGGTGGCCTGGTCACCGCGCCGTTGGTGATGCCTGAAGTGATCACCGGTCTGTCGCTGTTGCTGCTGTTCGTGGCCATGGCGCAGCTGATCGGCTGGCCGATGGAGCGTGGCATCGTGACCATCTGGATCGCCCACACCACGTTTTGTGCGGCCTATGTGGCGGTGGTCGTCTCCGCCCGCCTTCGTGAGCTGGACCTGTCCATCGAAGAAGCGGCCATGGACCTCGGGGCGAAACCGTTCAAGGTGTTTTTCCTGATCACCATCCCGATGATCGCGCCGTCACTGGCGGCCGGCGGCATGATGTCGTTTGCGCTGTCGCTGGATGACCTGGTGTTGGCGAGTTTCGTATCCGGCCCAGGCTCGACGACCTTGCCAATGGAAGTGTTCTCGGCGGTGCGTCTGGGCGTGAAGCCTGAGATCAACGCCGTGGCCAGCCTGATACTGCTCGCCGTTTCGATTGTGACCTTCATGGTCTGGTACTTCAGCCGCCGCGCTGAAGCCAGCCGCAAACGGGCGATCCAGGAAGCGATGGACCAGACCGCCAGCGAATCCTGGCAGCAACCTGAAAAGCAAATGGCAGGAGCGACGGCCTGATACCCGTCCCTGTAGGAGCGAGCCCGCTCGCGATGGACTTCAACGATAACGCGGGCTGTCTGATTGAACGCGGCGTCCTCAGGTTTTTCGCGAGCAGGCTCGCTCCTACAAAGGAGCGCGCAAGCGCTTGCTGTGTGATTTTGAATAAAAAGAGAAATGGAGTTGTACCGATGAAAATGTTTGGCAGGACTCTGCTGACACTGTCCTTATTGGGCGCGATGGCTACCGGCGCCCAGGCCAATGACAAGGTACTGCGCGTCTACAACTGGTCGGATTACATCGCCCCGGACACCGTCAAGAAGTTCGAAGACGAGACCGGTATCCGCGTGACCTACGATGTGTTCGACAGCAACGAAACCCTTGAGGCACGCCTGCTCGCAGGCAAATCCGGCTACGACATTGTCGTGCCGTCCAACAGCTTCCTGGCCAAGCAGATCAAGGCTGGCGTCTATCAGGAACTGGACAAGTCGAAGCTGCCGAACTGGAAAAACCTCAACCCGGTGTTGCTGAAAAACGCTTCGGCCAGCGACCCGGGAAACGGTCACGCCTTCCCGTACATGTGGGGCTCGATCGGCATCGGGTTCAACCCGGCCAAGGTCAAGGAAGTGCTCGGTGCCAATGCGCCGACCAACTCCTGGGACTTGCTGTTCAAACCGGAAAACGCCGAGAAGCTGAAAGCCTGCGGCATCAGCTTCCTCGACTCGCCGACCGAAATGCTGCCCGCCGCCCTGCACTACCTGGGCTACCCGGTGAACTCGCAGGACAAGGCGCAGATCGCCGAAGCTGAAGCGCTGTTCATGAAGATCCGGCCGTCGGTGGCGTACTTCCATTCGTCGAAGTACATCTCCGACCTGGCCAACGGCAACATCTGCGTCGCTGTCGGTTATTCCGGCGACGTGCTGCAAGCCAAGGCCCGCGCACAGGAAGCGGGCGACAAGGTGAAAATCGAATACAGCATTCCGAAAGAAGGCGCCGGCAGTTTCTACGACATGGTCGCAATCCCACGGGATGCGGCGAACGTCGACAACGCCTACCTGTTCATGAACTTCCTGATGCGCCCGGACATCATCGCCGAGATCACCAACAACATCGGCTACAGCAACGCCAACGCGGCGGCGACGCCGTTGGTGGATGAAGCGATTCGCGATGATCCGGGCTCGTATCCGCCCTTGGCCGTGATGGCGACGTTGTATGCGATTCCGGACATGCCGATCGGGGTTCAGCGGGTGATGACGCGCGGCTGGACGCGGGTGAAGCTCGGGAAATAATTGAGCCCCTTTGTAGGAGCGAGGCTTGCCCGCGAAGGGTCCGTCACATTCAACATTGATAGCGACTGACACACCGTCTTCGCGGGCAAGCCTCGCTCCTACAGGGGCATTGGATTTCTACTGTTTACCGTTCACGCAGCGCCTTACCACCGCTGCACTCCTCTCTGACGAACGGCCTCACCTGGCTTCCTCGGTTAAGGTGAATTTGGCGCCCTCCTCGGGCGCCTTTTTTTGCAACGACTGAAACCCTGTGCCTTGTGCCTTGTGCCTTGTGCCTTGTGCCTTGTGCCTTGTGCCTTGTGCCTTGTGCCTTGTGCCTTAAAGCTATGAACTTACTTGTTCGATGTTTCAACCACACACGTTACTGCTCGTCACCTAAAAATTTAATTTCCGTTCTTGGTTACTTGCCCAATCATCACGTCCGGCCATGCATTACCACTGAAGTCAACAATTACTCCCTCTGTTGATCGGCCGGCACGCCCCAACAAAGTAGTAATTTTTTCTAGATACTCCGTTTGTAGCGGACTGGTTACAAAAGCCATATTAACTTCCGGCAAGTCAAGACCCGTCAGCATTCCGCTGGTGATCACAAGGACGCTTCCTCCGTCACTTGCATTATTGAATTGTTGAACCGCATGACGACCTCCATCTTTTTCTGCACTCGAAAGAAGTCCTACTGCTAGCGGAGTCACACCACTCTCTCCCTTCCCACCTAACGCGACCACCAATTTTTCGTACAAAATGGATGCAACAGATATTCTATTCGTGACGATAATAGCCTTATACCTACTATCAAACGAAAAACTCTTCAGGTCTTTACAAACCTCACCAATTACCCACTCCTCCCTGACACCATCAGAAACCGCGCTTTCATCAGCACCCGCTCGAGCAACTACAGTTACAGGCCTCTTATCCAGTATCAACGGAAGAAGAACACCATGCTCTACAGCTTGCTGCAGACCAAAACTAACAACAAGAGACCCAAAATTCTTATCCGGAAACTCTTTGAGACCAACAGGAGAACTGGAAAAATTAATTAATGAAGCAAGCGGAGTTGATCTCTTGAAGTCAAACTGAACGCCTTGCAAGTCGACACCAATCAAAAGACACTTCTGCTCAAACACTATCGGGACATTTCGAAGTTGCGCCATCGTAGTAAAGATTACTCCAGGATTCGGTGCAGAGAGCGAATCCATCAAATTCTCTTTACCCATGGGCATTACAGTATGCATCCCCGAGAAGCTAGGGCAGTGTTCGATTAATCTATGTTGAAGTTGGCGCAACAGCGCTCTGTGAGTGCCAACCACAATGAATGGCACGTACTCCAGCCCTGCAATTTGACGTGCGCGAATTATGTACGAGACAATGGACATACTAATCCCTGTCCCAAGTGTTTGATGAACCACCCCCACTTTTCCATCTTCATGCAACGACAGTGATTTAACCGTCGCTTCAACGGCTGCCTCTACCAATTTTAACTGATAAAATTTGAGCTTCGAATCTATCTGGGCCGAATACCTCATCAGCTCTGACGATAGAGTTTTAAGCTCAACTCCCGACAAGTCCGGCTGTTCACCACCAAGCATGACCCCCCTAACTTCTTCCGCCTTTACAGCTGCAGCAACTAATCCGTCAGGCAATTTTATTGGATAATTTTCGGCAAACTTCCGTATAGCAGAAACTAGAGAGTTCGAGTGTTCAACACCATCCGCACCCATTTCCGAATTCAACAGATTTTTCACATCTATGAATGCTTTCAAGAACAGGGTAGCAGATGAAAGACCAGTTTCATCAGTTGGAAAAGGTGATTTACTCTCAACAACCCGACTGACAAAATGATCTTCAGGCTTGCTTTCGAACAATACGGAAAAGACCCAATGCGCTGCGGACTTTATGCCATCGACAATTTCCAAAGCCGGTGCAAACCCATTCCCATTATGATAAAGCTCATTCCGAATCGAATGATAATAGACCAAAACATCACGCTCTATGAGCATCTCTTGTTTAAGCTGAGAAACAACATAATATTCCAAAAACTCAAGCTTTGAGTGAAAGTTGTGCATCCACCTCCCCACTTGCGCTTTTTCATATTGCAAACCACTTCGTTGAATGGGATTAAGTGACAAAAAGGTGATGATTGAAAGTTCAATAGCATTGTCAAAACTAACCAAGACCATGCGACGGTCGAAATCACTGTCCCCTCTCAAGTGCTCCTCGGCATGTTGGATCAGCTCCAAAGGTCCACGTGCCCAAGGTTTCAGTTTTTTCATAACAGTCCTTAAAACTAATTTCTCCGATAACTAACACTACCAGATCTCTCAGCGTGCGACGCGATAGCTATCGCCAGCAAGCCGGCTCCTACAGTGATCTGCGGCGCGACGCGTACCTTGTAGGAGCCGGCTTGCTGGCGATGAGGCCAAAACATCCAACATAGATACTGGCCGCTTACCCTTTTCCGTTCACGCAGCGCCTTACCACCGCTGCACTCCTCTCTGGCGAACGGCCTCACCTGGCTTCCTCGGTTAAGGTGAGTTCGGCGCCCTCCTCGGGCGCCTTTTTTTATGCCGGCACCAGCGGCCATTCGGCCAGCGCCCGATAGCGGCCCTTGTGGGATTCAAACAACACAAATCGATCCGCCCGCAGAAAAAACTCCGGCGGCGTCGTCGACTCAGGCACCGGCGCCCGATAGTCGCGCATCAACGTCAGATGCGGTCTGAATTCCTTGTGTGCCTCTTCAAACCCGAACGGCAACATCGCCTGCTCCAGCGCATACACCAGCCGCAGCAATTCCGGCGGCGCCTGTTCCGGCGCGAGCACCAACACCCCGGCCTTGCGCCACACATCCAGGCGATCCAGCGCCAACCGCAACGCCGCACCCGACACGCGCACCTTTGCTGCCGCCGTGCAGATTTCGGCAATCTGCGCCACCTCCACAGCGCCCAAAAACAGCAACGTCAGATGGAAGTTTTCCACCGGCACCGGACGCCCGATGCGCAATTGCAGCGCGCCGCGCCATTGGGCAATCGCCTTGCGCTGTTCGGGTGGGCAATCCAATGCAAAAAACAGCCGTTTGACCGGCTCCGGGGTTTCGTCGCTCACGCCTGGCACCTCCTGACATGCACGTTATAGTTGAACCAACCGAATAAACGGGACGGGGCCATGCGAGAGATCATCAGCAAAGAGCCATGGTGGGCCGTGCCACCGAAACCGGGTCAGGATGAGTCAGAGCTGGAATGGGGCTGGCTGGTTCACTATAGCGAAGGTGAACCGCGTTTCGAGTTTGTCAAAGAACGACCGACGGACAGCGAGATCCGCAATCGCAAGAGTTGCAGGATCACCCCGACGCCGGAGTGATCCTGCCACACGCTCAGACCTGCAAGAGGATGTCGAAGCCGCCGAAAATCATCCGTTGGCCATCGAACGGCATCGGATTGACGTCTTGTTGCATGCGCGGGTCGGCCATCAATTTCTGCATGCCGGCATCGCGGGTGGGCTTGTCCGGCCAGACGATCCAGGAAAACACCACGGTTTCGTCATCCTTGAGTTTCACGGCCAGCGGAAACGAAGTCACTTTGCCATCGGGCACGTCATCGCCCCAGCATTCGACAATGCTCAGGGCGCCGTTTTCCTTGAAAATCACAGCGGCGGATTCCGCGTGTTTCTTGAATTTTTCGCGGTTGGCACTGGGCACCGCAAAGACACAGCCATCGACGTAAGACATGGTCATTCTCCTGCCGGGGGTTGAGGGTCGATCTGCGGTTTAGTCGGTTCGGACGGGCTCCAATCGACAGCGCCGCTGCCCGAACTGACCGACGGTACGTCGGCACTCCCCGCCAGGTTGCCCTCGATCTGCCCTGCCATGTACAACGTCCCCGCCATCACACCGGAGGTCGGGTTCTGCACCATTTTTATCCAGGCCTTATCGAACGTGTTGCCCAGGCTGCTGCGAATCAGCGCCTCGCTGTCCGGTCGGTCGCTGGCCTGAATCAGTGCGCGAATCCCCGCCACGCCCAAGGTAATCAAGCCTCCAGCGATTTTTCCCGCCGCTGCGGACACCGCGCTGGCGGCACCGCGCGGGGCCATTTCGGCTTCCATCCGCTGGCTGGCGCGCTTGGCCACCGGCGCCATGGCTTGGTCGGTGGAATCAACACCCTTGCTACCGCCGGCCTTGTGGATCTTGTCGATCAGCGCCGCGTACGCCGGCAGTGTGTTGAGCGGCTGGGTGTGCACGACCTGGTACAGCGAAGCGTCCCGCGCGGGCGGCGGTCCGAGGGCGATGGCCGGGATTTTCTGGATACGGCCATTGAGCTGGGCCATGGGCACGCCGTGGCGCTGGGAGATTTTTTGCAGTTCTTCCTGAAGAATATCCACGTAGAACGCCGTGGCCAGACCGAGGATCTGGTCGGGATCAATCTCTACCGCGACCGGGGCCAGCACGCGTTTCTGGTATTGCTCCAGCAGATAGGCCGCCAGGCGTTTCGACGAGGCATCCTGCTCACCCTGGGCGCTGAGGCTGTACCAGCTGACTTTCATCGACAGCCATTCCTGGGTCCAGTAACTGCTGAACCAGGGAATGAATTTTTCTTCGGTCAGTTGATAGACGCGGGTTCGCCAGTAATCCATGGCGCCGCGCGAATAGATTTTTGCCTGCTCGGTGGCGGACTGGGATGCCGCGACGATGTCCCGATCCACCTGCTGCCAGGTGCTCTGGGAAATGACCACGGGCGGCGCAGGCGCCGGGGCACGCGCAGGCGTGACGCATCCCGCCAACACCAGCAGCACGGCGACGATCAGCGAACGCAGGTTCAAGATCGTGGTGTCCTAAAGTCTTCCCCCGAACGGGATATTCAGGGGTTAAAGCGCCCTGATTTGAGTATAGGCGGCGGACTCTCAGGTTGATGGTGTTGCTGATGGCCTCTTCGCGGGCAAGCCTCGCTCCTACAGAGGACTGGTGTCCCGCGGAAATCCCTGTAGGAGCGAGGCTTGCCCGCGAAGGGTCCCTCAAGAACACCACAAAAACCCGACCATCACTGACATCGATATTCACCATCGCCGCGAATGCCTTCCGCTCATGAACCGTCAGCGTAGGATCAACTTCAACCCGACATACAACCCCGAACCGGAGGGGCAAATCATGTTGATCCATCTGCTGACCTGCCTGGCCCTGACAGCCTTCACGCTGACCGTTTTTTCGTGGTACGTCCTGACCGAGGAGCGCACATCATGATCCACACCGTCACCCTCGCCGTGAGCTTTCCGGTGTTCGGCAACAACTACTACTCGCAGCAGGCCGTCTCGCGCAAAGTGCTGTCGCTGGTGTTCGACAAGAACTTCGAAGCGCTGCTGATGCCCGCCGCCGGCAACCACTTCAGCAACGAAGTGGTCGGCCTCAACGATCAATTCCGCTTTTTGAATGATGTGCTGGCCGAACATCTGCTGGATGCCGAGCTGGCCCAACACACCTCGCGGTCGTTCAGTTTTTGAGACTGACCGTCACTGACTATTACGCACAGACCTCACGAACACACCCACGTAACCAGCGATGCACCGGATCGGCGTCCAGACGCGGATGCCAGAGCATCGCGACGGTGAATTCCGGCAAGGCAACCGGCAGCGCAAAACTGTGCATGCCCGCCCGCAGGTTTTCGGTGTGGCGTTCAGGAACGGCAGCGATCAAATCGGTGGCTCGGGCAAGCGCCAACGCGGTCGAGAAACCGGCGACGATGGTCACGACCCGCCGTTCCAGTTGCAGCGCCGCCAGCGCTTCATCGACAGGCCCCTTGTCGAGCCCGCGCCGCGAGACGCTGATGTGACCGCCCGCCGCATAACGTTCCGGAGTGATCTCGCCCTGGCTCAACGGGTGCCCCACGCGCACCACGCCGATGAAGCGATCACGAAACAAACCCTGGGTCCTTAACTCGGGCCCGGCAGCCTTCCCCACCACACCGGTTTCCAGATCAACGGTCCCGTCCCGCAGCGACGTGCTGTCCTTGTCAGGTTTGTGCATGAAGCGCAGCAGCACGCCTGGCGCTTGCTCAGCGACGCGGGCGATGAGCGGCGCGCCAAAGGTCTCCACAAAGCCCTCGCTGGTACGCAACGTGAACGTGCGGGCCAATTGCTTCAGGTCAGGCTGTTGCGCCGGGCGCAGCACCGCTTCGGCGTCCTGCACCAACTGGCTGACCCGCTCGCGCAATTCCAGCGCCCGAGGCGTGGCGACCAGTCCGCGCCCGGCCCGGACCAGCAACGGGTCACCGGTGGTTTCGCGCAACCGCGCCAACGCCCGGCTCATCGCCGACGGGCTCAGCCGCAAGCGTTTGGCCGCGCGCGCCACGCTGCCTTCGGCGAGCAGCACATCAAGGGTGATCAGCAAATTGAAATCGGGAGTCGACATGCGTTGCCCCACGGCCGGGTGAGATGGCGTTTGACGCACGAGTAGAGTGCAACCCGTGCGCCTTCCGCCATGTTAGGCGCCAGCGTAGATTTCTGATAGCTCCACTTCGGGAGCGGTCAGATCCAGAGGGACAGCATGAAGCCGACTATCGCCATCGCGGACAACACAACACAGACACCCGCCGTACGCTGGGCGCTGGTCAGCCTTTCGTTGTCGATGCTGCTGTCGTCACTCGGCACCAGCGTCGCCAACGTCGGTTTGCCGACGCTGGCCCAGGTGTTCGGTGCAACCTTTCAGGACGTACAGTGGGTCGTCATCGCGTATCTGCTGGCGATCACCACGCTGATCGTCAGCGTCGGAAGGCTCGGTGACCTGATCGGCCGCCGCCGGCTGCTGCTCGGTGGCATTGGCGTGTTCACCCTCGCCTCGGCGCTGTGCGCATCGGCACCGACATTGGGCGTGTTGATCGGCGCCCGAGCCCTGCAAGGGCTCGGTGCGGCGATCATGATGGCGCTGACCATGGCCTTCGTCGGTGAGACAGTGGCGAAAGCCAAAACCGGCAGCGCCATGGGGTTGCTCGGGACGATGTCGGCGATTGGCACCGCGCTGGGGCCATCGCTGGGCGGCCTGTTGATCAGTGGATTCGGTTGGCAGGCGATGTTCCTCGTCACTGTGCCATTGGGCCTGATGACGCTGCTGCTTGCGCATCGCTACCTGCCGGCGGATCGGCAGCAGGCAACCACCGGGAGCGTCCGTTTCGACGCGTGGGGCACGCTGGTGTTGGCACTGACGCTGGCGGCGTATGCGTTGGCCATGACGTTGGGCCGTGGCCATTTCGGGCTGCTTAATATCGGTTTGCTGTTGGCGGCGGGGTTCGGCGTGGGGCTCTTCGTTTTGGTTGAAATGAAAGTCGCTTCGCCGCTGATACGGCTGGCGATGTTTCGCAACCCGGTGCTGAGCGCGAGCCTGGCCATGAGCACACTGGTCGCGACGGTGATGATGGCAACGCTGGTGGTCGGGCCGTTTTATCTGGCCCACGGGCTTGGGCTGAAGGCGGTTGTGGTGGGCATAGTGCTCGCGGTCGGGCCCTGTGTCGCGGCCCTGACAGGTGTGCCCGCCGGCCGGATCGCCGACCGATTCGGCGCCCAACGGATGACTGTCGCCGGGTTGATCGCCATGGCCGTCGGGTGCCTGGTGTTATCGGTGTTGCCGCTGACAGTTGGCATCGGCGGGTACGTTGCGCCGATGGTGGTGATCACGCTCGGCTATGCCGTATTCCAGACGGCCAACAACACCACGGTCATGAGCGATGTGCAGCCCGATCAGCGCGGCGTTGTCTCGGGCATGCTCAATCTGTCGCGAAATCTGGGACTGATCACTGGCGCCTCGGCATTGGGCGCTGTATTCGCCCTCGCCTCGCAGGCGGCCGACATCACCCCGACACCACCCGAAGCCGTGGCCCACGGCATGCGGGTCACCTTCGCGGTAGCGTTGGGGCTGATCGTTGTTGCACTGGGCGTCGTGCTAGCCCGCCGAGCGCTGAAACCTTTGTAGGAGCCGGCTTGCTGGCGATGGCGGCGTATCAATCACCATTGATGTTGGCTGACACACCGCTATCGCCGGCAAGCCGGCTCCTACAAGTGCGGGAGTGTTCCGGGAATGTCCGGTTGACATAAATCCTGTAGGAGCCGGCTTGCTGGCGATGGCGGCGTATCAATCACTATTGATGTTGGCTGACACACCGCTATCGCCAGCAAGCCGGCTCCTACAGGGGATTTGCGTGCCTTTGGCTTACTGTTTGATCACAACCAGCGGTTCGCCTTTCTTGACGATGTACGTCGCCAGTTCGGAGCTGGTTTTGGTCCCGATGTTCTTCGCGATATGCGCGACGCCAGCCGGGATATACAGCGAGTCACCGGCCTTCAACGTCACCGGTGGCTGCCCTTCCAGTTGATATTCGAACGTGCCGTCGATGACATAAGCCACCTCCACGCCGGGATGGGAGTGGTTGGGCGACGAGACGCCCGGATCGATATCAACCCGTACCTGGATCACTTCACGACCGTCGACATCGAGGTCCTTTTTCAGGAGATCGGTGCGATGAATCCCTGTCTGCCAGCTTTTTGCGGGGGCCTTCACTTCCTCGGCCTGAGACATCCCGGAGAACGCCGCGAGTGCGGCAGTGGTGACAACAGCGACGCCAAGCATTCTGGCGGTGTGACGAGCGTTGATACGGAACATGGCATTTCTCCGGGTGATACCGTTGTGGTGCCCCATTAGGCGGCCGTCGTGTATCGGGGACGTGTCGCGGATGCCATGGTTTTGTAAGCCAAGATAGCTGCGGCCCCGAGGGATACACAGGAATACAAACCGGCCGACTCATTTGGAGGTGTTGAGCACCACCGCCGCCCGGATCAGCGCCTTCAATGCTGTTTCATCAAGCGTCTCGCCTTCATGAACATCAATCGCCCGACGGGTATTGCCTTCCAGGCTGGCGTTGAAGAGATGGGCAGGATCGTCCAGCGCAGCGCCTTTGGCGAAGGTCATTTTCACCGCCGTTTTGTACGTCTCGCCCGTGCAGATGATCCCGGCATGCGACCACACCGGCACGCCCCTCCACTTCCACTCCTCGACCACGTCGGGGTCTGCCTGTCGGATGATCGCCCTGACGCGCGCGAGCGTCTCGCCCCGCCAGTCATTCAATTCCCTGATTCGTGCGTCGATCAGCGCAGAGGCCGATTCGCCCCCGCTGCTTTCCTTCGTCATGGTGCTCGCCCTCGACTGATGGTGGTCGCTTGAGTATTGCCGACTCGGGGATTCTCTCCAGCAATCAGGTGACCGGCTGGTCGCACAAAGTTGCGAGAGGCGCATTCGCGGCCTATGGTCCAAACGATGCATTGCTGGCGACCGGCGTGCGATGGCTCGCCGCCGGTTGCTGTCCTTCCCGTGCGAATTTTCGCAAAGAGGTGACAACATGCCGAACGACTCCCGCCCTGCCGTGCTTGAACTGATCGGCAATACGCCGCTGGTGCGCGTCAGCCGCTTTGACACGGGCCCGTGCACCCTGTTTCTGAAGCTCGAATCACAGAACCCCGGCGGCTCGATCAAGGACCGCATCGGCCTGGCGATGATCGACGAAGCCGAGCGCGACGGCCGGCTGAAATCTGGCGGCACCATCGTCGAGGCCACCGCCGGCAACACCGGCCTCGGCTTGGCCCTGGTCGGCCGCGCCAAGGGCTATCGGGTGGTGCTGGTGGTGCCGGACAAGATGTCCACAGAGAAAGTCTTGCACCTCAAGGCCATGGGCGCCGAGGTGCACATCACCCGCTCCGACGTGGGCAAGGGCCATCCCGATTATTACCAGGACGTCGCGGCACGGCTGGCGCTGGAAATTCCCGACGCATTCTTCGCCGATCAGTTCAACAACCCGGCCAACCCGCTCGCCCATGAGTGCAGCACCGCACCGGAGATCTGGGCGCAAACCCAGCATGACGTGGATGCGATTGTCGTCGGCGTCGGCTCGGCCGGCACGCTGACCGGGCTGACCCGTTTCTTCAAGCGCGTACAGCCCAATCTGGAAATGGTGCTGGCCGACCCCATCGGTTCGGTGATGGCCGAATACAGCCGCAGCGGCACCATGCAGACGCCCGGCTCGTGGGCGGTGGAAGGCATCGGCGAAGACTTCATCCCCTCGATTGCCGACCTGTCCAGCGTGCGCCACGCCTATTCGATCAGCGACGAGGAAAGCTTCGATCACGCCCGCCAACTGCTGCGCGCCGAAGGCATTCTCGGCGGTTCCTCGACCGGCACCCTGCTGGCGGCGGCGCTGCGTTACTGCCGCGAGCAAACCACGCCCAAACGCGTGGTCAGCTTCGTCTGCGACACTGGCACCCGCTACCTGTCGAAGGTCTACAACGACCAGTGGATGAACGATCAGGGCTTGCTCAAGCGCAAACCTTATGGCGACCTGCGCGATGTGATCGCACGGCGTTTCGAGGATGGCCGGGTGATCAGCGTCGGCCCGGACGACACGCTGCTGACGGCGTTCCAGCGCATGCGCCTGGCGGATGTGTCGCAATTGCCGGTGCTGGCGGACGGCAAGCAACTGGTCGGCGTGATCGACGAATCCGACATTCTGCTGGGCATGCAGGAAGATCCTTCACACTTCCGCTTGACCGTGGCCAGCGCAATGACCGACAAAGTAGAAACCCTGCCGCCCAGCGCCAGCCTGGAAAAGCTGCAGGCAGAACTCGATCGCGGGCTGGTCGCGATCATCGCCGACGCCTCGGGCTTCCACGGCCTGATTACTCGCGTCGACCTGCTCAATCATTTGCGGAGATCCCTTGCATGAGTCAACACGATGAAAACGCCGCGGCACGCGCCTTTGCCACTCGGGTGATCCACGCCGGGCAAACGCCGGACCCGACCACCGGCGCATTGATGCCACCGATTTATGCCAACTCCACCTATTTGCAACAAAGCCCCGGCGTGCACAAAGGCTTCGATTACGGGCGCTCGCACAACCCGACGCGCTTCGCCCTGGAACGCTGCGTCGCCGACCTGGAAAGCGGCACCCAGGCCTTCGCGTTCGCCTCCGGGCTGGCAGCGATTTCGACGGTGCTGGAACTGCTCGACGCCGGTTCGCACATCGTGTCCGGCAATGACCTGTACGGCGGGACGTTCCGACTGTTCGACAAGGTGCGTAAACGCAGCGCCGGGCATCGCTTCAGCTTCGTCGACCTGACGGACCTCGGGGCGTTCGAAGCGTCGTTGCAGGACGACACCAAAATGGTCTGGGTCGAGACGCCGAGCAATCCGTTGCTGAGCCTGACCGACCTCGCCGCCGTCGCACGTATCTGCCGCGACCGCGACATCATCTGCGTCGCCGATAACACCTTTGCCAGCCCGTGGATCCAGCGCCCGCTGGAGCTGGGCTTCGACATCGTGCTGCACTCGACCACCAAATACCTGAACGGCCACTCCGACGTGATCGGCGGCATCGCCGTGGTCGGGCAGAACCCGGAACTGGCGCAACGCCTGGGTTTCCTGCAGAACTCGGTGGGCGCGATCGCCGGCCCGTTCGACGCGTTTCTGACCCTGCGCGGCGTGAAAACCCTGGCGCTGCGCATGGAGCGTCACTGCAGCAACGCGCATGAGTTGGCGCAATGGCTGGAGCGCCAGCCGCAAGTGGCGCGCGTCTACTACCCGGGCCTGCCGTCGCACCCGCAGCATGAATTGGCAAAGCGGCAGATGCGCGGTTTCGGTGGGATGATTTCTGTCGATCTGAAGAGTGATCTGGCGGGTGCCACGCGCTTTCTTGAGAGCGTACGGATATTCGCCCTGGCCGAGAGTCTGGGCGGCGTGGAAAGCCTGATCGAGCACCCGGCGATCATGACCCACGCCACCATCCCCGCAGAAACCCGCGCACAGCTGGGCATCGGCGACGGGCTGGTGCGGTTGTCCGTGGGGGTTGAGGATGTCGAGGATCTGCGTGCCGATTTGGCGCAGGCGCTGACGCGGATCTGAACAAAGCTGGGTGATACACCGCCCCGTGTAGGAGCCGGCTTGCTGGCGATTGCGGTGTATCAATCACCATTGATGTTGGCTGACACACCGCCATCGCCAGCAAGCCGGCTCCTACAGGGGAATGCGTAAGGCCGGCCGATTGCGCTCCGTCTTGGGCCTTATTCGCCGGACTTGATGCTGGTCCAGACCCGCGTGCGCACCCGCTCAAGCTTTTGCGGCAGCGGTTGCACCACATACAAGGTTTTCAACGCTTCGCTGGTCGGCGTCAGGTTCGGGTTGCCGGTGATCTCTTTGTTGATCAGCGCAAGCGAGTCCTTGTTGGCGTTGGGGTAGCCGAGGAAATCACTGATCGGGGCGATGACTTTCGGGTCCAGCAAGGTGTTGAGAAACTCGTGGGCCTCCTCCACGTTCTTCGCGCTTTTTGGAATCGCAAAGGTATCAAACCAGATCGGCGCGCCCTCCTTCGGCAAGCGCCAATCGACCACTACGCCGTTGCCCGCTTCCTTGGCGCGATTGCCGAACTGGTAGAAGCTGCCGGAGTAGCCGATGGCGACACAGATGTCGCCATTGGCGATGTCGGTCATGTACTTGGCGGAGTTGAAGTAGGTGACGTAAGGGCGAATCTTCAGCATCAATGCCTTGGCTTTTTCGTAGTCGTCCGGGTTCTGGCTGTTCGGGTCCAGCCCCAGATAGTGCAGCGCCAGCGGCAGGATTTCCGAAGGTGAGTCGAGCATGGCGACGCCACAGGATTTCAGCTTCTGCATGTTCTGCGGGTTGAACACCAGATCCCAACTGTCCACCGGCGCATTCTCACCCAGCGCGGCCTTGACCTTGGCCGGGTTGAAACCGATCAGCACGGTGCCGTACATGTAGGGCACGCCGTACTGGTTACCCGGATCGTTCTTGTCCAGCAATGCGAGCAGTGCCGGGTCCTGATGTTTCCAGTTCGGCAGCTTGGACTTGTCGAGTTTCTGGAATACACCAGCCTTGATCTGGGTTTCGATGAACTGGTTCGACGGCACCACCAGGTCGTATCCCGAGTTGCCGGTCAGCAGCTTGGCTTCCAGCGATTCGTTGGTGTCGAAGGTGTCCCAGGTCACTTTGATTCCGCTTTTCTGGGCGAAGTCCTTGGGCACGGACGGCAGGATGTAGTCCGCCCAGTTGTACACCCGCAATTCCCGCTGTTCGGCGTGCACCGCACTGGCCAACAGCGTCAGCCCACAAACAGTGGCGCCCAGTATGCGTTTCATCATGACCATGAATGAATTCCCCAAATGTGTCGCTCGTTGGTTTTTATGTTCTGTACACGGCAGGCCTTAAAAATTGCCCAGGGCAAGGAAAACAGGATTTCAGTTGTGGATTCGCAAGCGTGCTGAAACAGCAATGCTGCTTCGATTCTTGCTGACGAACGAGTGAGTTCATAGTGCGAGGTCGGCCAAAAGGAGATCGAAATGGCCAATATCGGTGTCCCGGTGGATCCGGTGGCGGAAGACGCCCTGATCACCCTGTTATACGCAATCCCTGTAGGAGCCGGCTTGCTGGCGATAGCGGTTGGCCAGGCAACATCATGGGTGACTGACACACCGCTATCGCCAGCAAGCCGGCTCCTACAGGTTTGGCGTCAATCTGGAAATGAGTGAAATACGCGCATTTGGGTGAAGGCAAAGGCCACAAAAAAAGCCCGCACAAGGCGGGCTTTGGGATTCGAGTAGGTGGCCGGCGCTGGTCTCCGGCTTACAAGGTTTATCAGGACTCTCACAGAAGAGTTTTGTGCTCTTCTGCTTCACACGGCATAAGGGCTGGATCTCAGCGCGGAGATCTTTCTAACCGTGTACCCTTCGGAACGCGCCCCACGTGTCCTTGCCATCCGCTTGCGCATCAGTCTGCGTCTTCACCTACAAGTTCTAGACTAGTACACCCTCCCGAACCGCGCCCCGGAATTTTTAGAACGATTTTGCCCATGGCGACGGGCGTCAGGACAGAAAAATACTAACCAGTGCTCGAGGGTTTTGCTGCCGGAGGGTTTCCCTTCAAGCCCTTTGATGTACAGTCTTCGCCGACGTTTGCAGAACAACAAAAAATACAGGAGTTGAAAATGTCGGAACTGAAACTGCATCCAAACGCCGCACAATCCTTGAACCAGTGGCACGCGATGATCAAAAAGGCTGACTTGAAGGCCTTGCCCGAATTACTGGACCCGCAAGTGGTTTTCCGCTCGCCGATGGCGCACACGCCTTATCCAGGGGCGCCAGTGGTCAACATGATTCTCAACACGGTGTCCGGCGTGTTCGAGGATTTCCAGTACCACCGCGAACTGTCGACTGCGGACGGCTTGAACGTCATCCTCGAGTTCAGCGCCAGAGTCGGTGAAAAACAGCTCAAGGGCATCGACATGATCCGCTTCAACGAACAAGGAAAAATCGTTGAATTCGAGGTGATGGTCCGCCCCCTGAGTGGCTTGCAAGCCTTGGGTGAAGAGATGGGCCGCCGACTGGGCGCTTTCCTGGCCGCCAGCAAAGCCTGACCACTGCGCAGCGCTTCATCGGCGGGCACACGCACCGGTGAAGCGCGTCATCAGGCCAGGCTCGAAAGATACGGCCACGGGTAGATGCCGCGTTCGTGGCCATCGCTGAAAATCAGTTGCAGGCCATAGCCCTGCGCGTTCAATTCGATGACTTGCACTCGGTCATCGACCCTCGGCGTCAACCCTTTCAAGCGAAACGCCCGGCACTGCGAACACGGGCATTGCCGGCGCAACTCGGCATGATCCAGCAACTGCTCACGACCATCCGGCCAGTTCAGTCGCAGCTGCTGTTTGCTCCGGGAATTGCCGATCGCCAGCGGGTTCATTGCAACTGACTCAAGGCAATGCGCACGGCTTTGCGCACTTCCGGGTCGCCGTCGTTCTGCGCGGCCTGCAACGGTGCGATAGCACCTTTATCGTTCAATTCGCCGAGGGCCAATGCGGCTTCCTTGCGCAGGTTGCTGATGCGATGACCGAGGGTTTCGATCAATGCGTCCAGCGCCGGGGCATAACGCAAGCGACCGAGACTGCGGGTGGCACGCAGGCGCACTTGCCAATAATCATCGCTCAACGCTTCGACCAATGCCGGGCCCGCATCGGTATGACCGACCTTGCCAAGGGTGGTCGCGGCTTCTTCGCGCACTTGCCAGGCGCTGTCCTGTAATGCCTGGCGCAGGGCCGGCAGGACGTGCGCATCGGAGGCCAGGCCAAGGGCTCCCGTGGCGGCGCGACGGACTTCGGTGTCCGGGTCGTGACTGGCCAACGTCGCCAGGGCCGGCAATGCATCAAGTTGTTTGAGCCAGCCGAGCACGCCCACAGCTTCGCGGCGAACGCTGGCGTCTGCATCGCCCAGCGCCGCCAAAGCAGCGGTCGCGGCATCGGGAAAACGCAATTCGCGCAACGCCCGGAACGCGGCGATACGCACGTTGATGTCGGCATGCCCGGTCCACGGCAGAATCACCCTGCCCGCGGCTTCACTCTTGAGCAGGCTCAGGCTCTGCGCGGCGGCGGTCTGCACGGCCGGCGACGGATCGGTCAACGCCTGGCACAGCGCCTCGACGACCGGCGCATCCTCCCAGGCTTCAAGCAGGCGCGCGGCTTCGGCGCGAACCTCTGCGGTCGGGTCTTCGGCCAGTCGATCGACCAGCCACAGCAAACCGTCCGGCTCTTCCAGGTCCGCCAGCTCGATCAGGGCGATCCGGCGCACGCCGGCGTCGGCATCGGTCAGGCGCGGTTGCAGGGAGAGAATGTCATCGTTATCGGTTACATCAAATAGAGAGGTCATAGGGCAAATCGCGGCAGTTTGTTTTCAGGGGGAAGTCCGAGAGGGTTCAGGCGCGGTAGTTGCCGACCGTCTTCGTGACGCAGTAATTCGAGGCAATGGCGCTTCAAGCGGGAAAACTCATGGCTTGTCACCAGTTCGCTGGTGCGTGGCCGAGGGAAGTCGAGGCGAAGGTCTTCGATGATCCGCCCGGGACGCGTGCTCATGACCAGCAGCCGGTCGGCGAGGAACAACGCTTCGTCGATGTCGTGGGTGACGAACACCACGGTGGTGCGAATCCGCGTCCAGATGTCCAGCAGCAGCTCTTGCATGTTCAATCAGGTCAGCGCGTCGAGGGCACCGAACGGTTCGTCCATCAGCAACAGACGCGGACGGTTGATCAGCACACGGGCGATTTCCACCCGCTGCTGCATGCCACCGGACAACTGATCCGGCCAGCGCTCGGCGAAACCTTCGAGGCCGACCAGCGCGAGGATTTCATCGGCGGCTTCGTGCCGTTCGGCCTTGCCGATGCCGCGCATTTTCAGGCCGAACGCGACGTTGTCGCGCACCGTACGCCAAGGGAACAGCGTGTGGTGCTGGAACACCATGCCGCGCTGGGGCGAAGGACTCGACACGACTTCGCCATCGACTTTAAGGCTGCCGGCGCGAGGTTGCAGGTGTCCGGCCAGCGCGCCGAGCAAGGTCGATTTGCCGCAACCGGAGGGGCCGAGAATGCACACGAACTGCCCCGGTTCGATCTGGCAATCGAGGCCTTGCACGGCTTCGAACGCGGCACGGCCCTCCCCGAGGCTGATCGACAATCCGCGAATGTCGATGCGCCCTTCAAGGTGTTGAAATACGCTCATCAGGCTTTTCCTCGTGGTCGATGCCAGGGCGTCAACAAACCGCCCAACCGTTTGATCAGCAGGCTGCTGCCCATGCCGAGCACGCCGATCAGCAACATGCCGACGACGATGTCGGCGTAGTTCTGGATGGTGTAGGACTCCCAGGTGTAATACCCGATGCCGTATTGGCCGGAGATCATTTCGGCGGTCACCAGGCAAAACCACGAGGTGCCCATGCCGATGGCGAGGCCGGTGATGATGCTCGGCGCGGCGCCCGGCAGAATCACCTCCAGCAGAATCGCCCGACGCCCTGCCCCGAGGCTTTTCGCCGAGGCAATCAGGCGCGGGTCGACGCCTTCGACGCCGTGCACGGTGTTGAGCAGGATCGGGAACAGCGCGCCGGTGAAGGTGATGAAGACCATCGACAGTTCCGACGACGGGAACATCAGGATCGCCAGGGGAATCCAGGCGACGGCGGGGATCGGGCGCAGGACTTCCAGCGGCGGCAACAGCAAATCTTCGGCCCATTTCGAACGACCGATGGCCAGGCCCAACGCGATGCCGATGATCAGCGCTGCGAGGTAACCGGCGAAGACCCGGCTGAGGCTACTGCTCAGGTGCTGGGCGAGTTTGCCGGAATCGCCCAGGCCGAGGGCGGCTTCGATCACCGCCAGCGGTGTCGGGACATTGGCGAAGGTGACCAGGCCGAGGTTCCAGTGGTGGCTGGCGGCGAGTTGCCAGAATAAAAGGCAGAGCAGCAATGAAGCTGCCCTCGGGATCCAGCGCTTTATAGATCGGGACATACATCTTTCTCCCCCCTGTAGGAGCCGGCTTGCTGGCGATGGTGTGTCAGCTACATTGATGTCGACTGACACTCCATCGCCAGCAAGCCGGCTCCTACAGGGGAATGCGTAAGGCCGGCCGATTGCGCTCCGTCTTGGGCCTTAGTCGCCGGACTTGATGCTGGTCC